>NZ_JBHVST010000153.1:0-18055 GCF_042885015.1 Streptomyces sp. NPDC058086
TTGGCTGACAACATGGCCCGCTGCTCTTCCAACTCACCCATGTCAGACCAACGAATCACCGGGCGGAAAGCCACGGGTTAAAGATCTGCACGCCCTTAGGACTCCTTGCACAATGAGCTACCGGGAATGACTGTCTGTCAGAGAGACGTGGGGGTGGGGGTGGGGTGCGTGACGGCACGCGGCCGACCCGACCTGCGACGGTTACTGCGCAGGAGAACTACACGCATGCTGTTCGGTGCCGTTCTCTGATCCCGTTGAGTAGTTCGGGACGGGGACCGGAGATGTGGGCGGGTGCCAGGTGAGAATCCAGCCGGCGGTAAGCGCCGCCGCGCCGCCTGCCAGGGCTATTGCGCCGCCTGTTCCGATGCCTGCGGCCACCGAGCCGAAGCAGACCGGCCCGACGCCCTGCAGCGTCATGCTGCCGGAGCCGAGCAGGCCCAAGGCCTGGCCCTGGCCATCCTGCGGCAGGGCGTCCAGGAACGGCCGTTGCAGGCCGAGACCGTAGGCGAATCCGAAGCCGCAGAGCAGCAGCAGACAGGACGAGACGCCCACTCCGGGCTCGGCGGCGAAGCCGACCAGCGGCAGTCCCATCAGCGCGATCAACGGGACCACCAGTCGCTCCCGGGTGGGTGGCCGTAGCAGTCGCCCCACCAGCAGGTCACCGACCAGCATGCCGACCGGCAGACAGCCCATCAGCACCGCGTACCAGCCGGGCGCGAAGTGGCGTCCTCCCACGTAGGCGACGATCAGGCCTTCCGCGCCCGCTACGAACGCGGGTGGTAGCCACTGGGCCAGCATCAGTCGTCGCACCGTGTGTCCGCGCAGCAGCAGGCCGGCACCGTGCAGGCTTGCCCGGACGGCCCCGCCATCGCCCCGAGCGCTGGCGGGGGTGCCGCCGAACTCTCCCGGCTGCAGCCGGGGTAGCCGGAGGCGGATAGCGAGCGCGCAGCCGAGGTAGAGGGCGGCGCTTACCGCGAGCGCCCGGTGCGGGCCGAGTACCGCGACGACCGCACCTCCCAGCGCCAGACCGAACAATTGCGCGCCAGAGGAGGCGATGTTGTTCAGTGAACGGCCCAGTACATAGGCGTCGCCCTCCAGCCACTGCGCGACCAGCCGACTCGACGCGCCGCCGAACACCGGTGTGGCGAGGGCGACCAGCGCCACGACCCCGAGGCTCGCCGCGATCGGCATCCACACCAGGGCGAGCAGCAGGGCGGCGGCGCACTCCAAGGCGTAGCCGCCGACGATGAGCGCGCGGGGCGGCAGTTGGTCGGCCAGTGAGCCCAGCAGCAGCGAGCCGAACAACTGCGGGAGAAAGCCGACGCCGAAGGCCAGTGCGCTCAACAGCGCGGAGCCGGTGGCCGCGAAGACCAGCACCGAGAACGTGGTGATCCGCAGCGCGCCCGCAGTGATCGCGACGGCGCGGGTCGAGAAGAGCAGCCGGAATCGCGGCTCGGCCAGCACCTCCCTGTAGGTGGCACGGTGGTTGACCTGCGCGAGTTCGGCGGTTGGGATCATGACGCCCAGCCTCGCCGTGCACCCACGCCACTCACCAATGATTCGTCGCTGGACGAATCGGAACAGACGTCCCGCGGTAGCCTGGCAGGGTGCTGCGCTTCGAAGTCTCCGTCGAGGACCTGCTGCGCAGCCGCTTCGCGCTGTCGCCCGCACTGGACCTCTGTTTGCTGCTGCGCTCGCTCGCCGGCCAAGGCCAGCCGCTGCCGCGAGCCTGGGCCGCCCGGCTCATGCCGGCCTTTGAACGGCTTCGCCGCGAGACCGAACTGGACGCCGCCCTCGCGCTGCAGGCCCCGCAAGGCGGACCGAACTTCGTCGCCCCGCCCCCGCGCGGCCTCAACCAGACCTGGGCTGACGACCTGGCCGTGATCCGGGCCACACCGCTGGAAGCGGCCCGCCACGAATTCGCCGCCACCGCGACCGGCCCGTCCGCCCGTGATCCCCGCGCACGCGCAGTGCTGGACTCGACGGACGCCGTCTCCAGGATCGCCGAGGCGATGGACCAGGCGTGGCACAAGCTGCTCGCCGCGGACTGGCCGCAACTGCGCGCGATCTGTGAGCGCGATGTCGTGCACCGGGTGGGTGTGATCGGCGAACACGGATGGGCCGCGACCATCGAGAGCCTGCACCCGGGCATCGCCTGGCGCGCCGGCGGTATCGAGATCGGCTTCTTCCGAGGCGGAACAGTCCGCCTCGCCGGCGACGGGCTCCTGCTGATCCCTTCGGCCATCGTCGGGCATATCGCCACCCAAGTGGAAGACCCCTGGCCCAGGACCTTGGTCTACCGTGCCCGCGGCACCGCCGCCCTGTGGGGCGAACAGGAGACCGTCCCCCAACCGGACACGCTGACCGCTCTGGTCGGCCGGGCCCGAGCCCGGCTGCTGGTGGCGCTGGACGCCCCGGCCAGTACCAGCCACCTCGCCCGAAGCCTCGCCATGACACCCGGCGCGGTAGGAGACCACCTCGCCATCCTGCGAGGCGCGGGGCTGCTCGTCCGCGCCCGGTCCGGACGGTCGGTGCTCTACCGGCGCACCCCGCTCGGCGAGGCACTGGTCGCCGGTTCGGGCTGAGGCTCAGATCAGCACTGTTTTTTTGAGGCGCCGCCAGCAGATGATTGCGCAGCCGAGGGTGACGCCCGCCTATAGCTGGCCGGTGGACCGGTTCGTCGAGTTGTTGGCCGGGGCCGGGCTCGTCACATTCGCCCGGCTGCTCCACGACCCGGCCTCCGAGCGGGGCTTCCTCGACGCCCACTTGCTGGCCCGCCTCCCCTAGATGATCTAGTCCAAGGGGTCAGTGATCGTAGGCGATCAGTGAGCGTAGGACGGTTTGTTCGGTGGCGTCGTTGTGCCAGATCGCGGCGGTCAGCGCGAGGATGCGTTGCATGACGCGGGCTATGACACCTCCGGGTGTGCGCCCTCGGTGCCGTTCGAGGTCAAGCTGTCCCTTGAAGGTCTCGTTGATCGATTCGATGACCTGTCGCAGCGGCTTGAACAGGGCTGCGCCAGGCCGTTCCCGTTCTCCTTTACGGGCAGGCCGCAGCAACTGGACTCCGTGCTCGGACAGTTCGCGTGCGAAACCACGGCCGAAGTAGTTCTTGTTGCCGATGAGAGTCTGTCGGGGCGCTCTCGCAGAAGCTCGCATTCGGCTGCCAGGAGGTCGAGGAGGGTCTCGCGTTCGTCGGCCTTGGCCCCGGTCAGGGCGAAGGCGATGGGCAGGCGCTGAAGGGTGCAGACCAGGTGCAGGCGCAGGCCCCAGAAGAAGCGGCTGTGGCTGGCGCAGTAGCCGTATTCGGCCCAACCTGCCAGGTCGGAGCGTTTGACGGTCTCGCGGGAGCGGCCGCATTCCACCGGGGTGGAGTCCACGACCCATACGTCGTCGCTCCACACCGAGGTGGTGGTGGCCAGGATCCGGTTGACGCTTCGCATCAGACCGGCGGCCTTGCGCAGCCGCTTGTTGTAGCCGGGCTGCTGGGGCAGGTAGGGGAAGAGGTGGCGCAGGTGGGCACGGGCATGGCGGAGCCATTTGGCCTCGGAGGTGTAGCCGAGTATGGCCTGCATCGTGGCGAGGGTGACCAGTTCGGCATCGCTCAGGCGGGGCGCAATGCCGACCGGCGGCGCCACGGCGCCAGGTCGGGATGCTCCTTCAGCATGTCGTCGGTCGTTGCATAGAGTGCTGTCGCGAGGGTGTCCACGTCGTTCGTCACAAAACGATCTTGGACACCCTCGTTCTCGTCTCCGCAGGCACCCCTTGCACCACACCACCAGGAGGAACCAGTGTCATACCCGCAACTGCTCACCCCCGAGGAGAAGCTCGCCGACGCGAAGAAGCTGTTGAGCCTCCCGTGTATCGTCGTGATCTGCGGCTCCACCCGCTTCATGACCGAGATGAACGAGGCCGATCTGCGGGAGACCAAAGCCGGAAAGATTGTCGTCAAACCGGGCTGTGACATGAAGTCGCCGCACGAACTTTGGTCCGATCCTGTCGAGGCCGAGGCTCTGAAGGTTCGACTCGACGGTCTGCACCGGGCGAAGATCCGGCTCGCTGATGAGGTGCTCGTAGTCGGCGACTACATCGGAGACAGCACCCGAGCCGAAATCGCCTACGCCCGGTCGCTGGGCAAGCCCGTGAGGTTCACGCACTCCGAAGTCGACCCTGACGCCTGACCGCCCGCTACCACCTCGACAACCAGGGCCGGCAGCCCGCCGCCTGACCGTCTCGCGGTGGCTTCGGCCGCCGCCCACCCCACACCCTCCGCAGGCATCCCTTGGAATTGATCATCTAGCGCCGCTCCGAGACCGTCCGCCACACAGCCGCCCTCTACGCCCACGCCCCCGCCGGGAACACCCCCGAGCGCGAGACACTACGTGTCGCTCTGATCAACGCCGGAGCCATTGAAGGCGCCTACGGAAGCTGACAGACGCTGCCAGGTCACAGCGCCTTTGAAGAACAGCAAACCGGTGCGCAGGGATTGCTCCTCGGGCAGAGACCGGGTGGCGGCCCGTATCCAGAGCACTGCCACGGCCGGGCGCACCTCGTGCTGCCACCGGCCTGATCGGCGGAGTGTGCTCTGGTGGTGCAGTTGCTGGTGTCGATACTCGCGCGCCTCAGACGCCCTGCGGTGTGCTCGCACTCCTGGGGCAGGACGGATCACGCGGCCACGGGCACCGGCGTCGCCTGCTGCCAGGCCAGCTCGAACATCCGCCGAAGGGCGTCGATCATTTCCCGGCCGTCGGATGAAGCGTTTGTCGCGAGAAACGTCTGGCTGGGGGACGGGGAGCCCGCATTCCGAAGCATGAAGGTACCGAACATGGCTGCCTTCTCGTCGGCGGACACGAAGTGCACCAGCGGTGTTCCCGCCAGGTGCCGGATCTCCAGCGTGCCCACAGCACCCCGGTCCAGAAGCCGGGACCAGTGTCGTGCCGCCGAGGCATCGAAGAGAAGCACCCGCGCCGTTTCTGATGTGAAGTCCGTGTCCGAGATGAAGTGGTAGTACTTGCTTCCGTCGTTGGCGAGTAGCAGGATCTCCCCCTTGCGCGGTCGTGCTCCGACGACTCTTTTGACGCCGTCGCCGAACTCGACCTGCCTCAGATTGCCGCTTGTTGCGTCTTGACTGCGCACAATCATCCTGAACACCAGCAACAAGGCGCCGGCCAGCAGCGCAATTGCCCCGTTCTGGTTCAGGACGGAGTCGAGTGCGGGTATCGCCGGAGCTAGCGCTTCGCCGATCACGAGGACTGCGAGGATCACGTAGGTAGCGATGCGTTCACTGCGTTCCCAGGTGGTCTCCAGCGTCGGGCGGCTCACGGCTGGGCCCCGAAGACTACGGTGATGGTTCTGTTCTCGCTGTGCACTGCACCCTCGGGCCAGCATTCCTTGACACGACGGGCGAAGGCTTCAAAACCCGACTCGAATTCGTGCTGCGGCATCTGCCGGAGGCCGAAGAACGGTCTGTTCCTGACGAAGTCGATGAGCGATACGGCATCAGGGAAGACAATGTCAGCCGTGGTCTCGTGGACAGCGCGCAGGTCCATCCTCGTGTGGGAGGCCAAACCTTCAAGATCGCCGAGCGAGAAGTGCCGTGACAGGTCGAAGGCGTGAAATTCCGGGAAGTTCTGGTGGAACACCTGCCGCTGCAAGTCCTCTCTGAGGACCGTGGCAACGGCGATGCAGCCACCGCTGCGGAGCACTCGGCGGGCCTCCCGCATCACCGACAGCGGATCCGGCATGAGGTGGATGCACCCCATGAGCAGAACACCGTCCGCGCACGCATCGCGCACGGGCAGTCTCTGGGCGTCGGCGACAACGGCGGTGGGCCGCCCCGATACCTGCCGGGCCATGTTCCACGACAGGTCGAGTGCGATCACATCGGCGGAGATCATCTCCCGCAGTGCACGGGTAGGCACTCCCGTGCCCGTGCCCGCGCCCACGTCCAGCACCACACGTGCCCTGTCGGGAAGTTGAGCACTAAAGCAGGTGAGCGATGCCCGCAGGGACCGCTCGTCGTAGCGCGCCGACGAGGCGTAGCGGGTTGGTCTGGACGCACCCGCCGATCGCAGCGCCAGGAGATCACAGACACCGCTTCCAGGCCAGGTGGTACACGGTTTTGATCCTGCCGTCCGTTGAGTCCATCTCGATGAAGCTGGTGGCGCTCGGGCTCGAGGTGCCGCGCTCGACCCGCAGTTCAGTGTTGATGTTGAGGTTGCGCTCCTCCCCCAGGGGGCGAAGACCCGGGCGGCGACGTCCACGGTGTCGGTCGTCTGCCAGTTGCCGTTGAACCCGCCCTTGAAGTGGTGGGTCGAGTTGGTGGCGTGGGCGTTGCCCTGGAAGTGGTAGCTGGCCCGCTGGGTCCCGGACGCACCCGGCGCCAGTGACGCGAAGCCGCTGTAGCCGGCGGACACGATGTCCAGGCTGCTCATACAAGGCTCCGCAGTCCGACTTCCAGGGCGAGTTAGCTCGAAGCGTGCCCGAGATGGCGTGCGTCATGCCAGTTCAAGACTTGCGCTATCCGGCGCTGCGTCTCTTCCGCCACCACGCGAGCTTCTGCCACGGCATCACCGCGTTCACGCACCAGGCTTTCGTAAACCGGCAGGTGATCATTTTCGGCCGGGTTGGATGTCACAGGGCTCGTCCTCCTTGGTGTCGTACTTCTGTGCCGCCTGAACGGGCCCTGAAATCCTTGGTGAGTTCAAGGGCAGGAATGCGGTCAGACGCGACTGAGCCGCACAGCGATCCCATGGCCGACGAGCACATAAAGCAGGGCGGGCAGACCGTAGTTGAGGAGAACCCGAAGGGCCTCTGTGTCCATGGTGAAAATGTCCTGTGACCACCAGGCCAACAAGTCGGCCGTTCCGTGCACGAACTCGACGAAGACGTTTCCCTCATTGGCTCCGAGCAAGTGGAGCAGGATCCACAGGCACAGGAAGCCGGCGGCAATGTCGGCGACCGTCTGGATGGCCAGGGCCGTCCGTCGGGCAGCGCCCTGGTTCCGCCGGTAGCGGCGTGGTTCGCCCGGGGCTTGGCCGTAGGAGGGGTATCCGGGCATCGGGTCGGGATTGCTCACTGGAATCCAATCTGACGCATCATCTTGCAAGCCGGGGTGAGGCAACCGCCTCCTGGGTCGCCTCTCACGAGAGTCTCTTGACGGTCCCGCCTGAAAATCATCGCGGACCCGTATAGGTCTGCGTCACGCAGCCGCCGCCGCGTTACACACCGCCCGGGATATCCCACATTTGGGCACACATTCTGCAACTTTCCCAATTATGCGGATGAGGGATTCCTTTTGCCGACCGCCAAGGCCGACCAGTAATGACCTCGAGGACTGCCTGGCGTGATCACGGGGCGCGACTGCGGACACCCAGACGCGCACGACGCGCACATACAATTACCGAGAATCCCCGCAGGAGCATCACATGGGCTGCACATAACCTTTCGAAAGCGCCGTTAGTGCTATTGGCCGCTCGATTCCGCGGTCCTGCACCAGTTCGCCTACACCGAGCAGCTCCTGTCCCGCAGCCCCGAGGGCTGGGCGTCGGTCGCCCCCGGCTGGAGGCCCCCGGCGCCGCAGCCCGGCGGCGAACTGGTGCCACCCATCCAGACCGCGGCAACCGGATCGCCGATCCCCCATCAGCTGGGACGCCCCCGGGCAGTGCACTGAGGGCTGAGCCCAAGGAAGCTCCGGTGATCGCTCCGCCACTCGTCGGTGACGCCGAGGCCGAGTTCTGGCGCGATGCGGCGGAGCGCCGGAGCGCCCAGACGTGCCCAGGGAAACGGTGGACCCCGATGGCCATGGGTGTCTTCCACCCATGCGGTACAGCGCTCTGCCACGTCGATCTGCTCGACCTCGACGAGCAGGACACCCGTCGGTGCGATGAGCTGCGTACACCGCCGGAGCAGGGCCCGGGGGTCGCCGCCGATACCGATGTTCCCGTCGGCCAGCAGGAGGGTTTGCCAGGCTCCCTCAGAAGCTGTGTCACATCCTCTTTTCGCAGGTCACGGGGTCGTGACGCGCGGTAGTGATCCCGCTTGACGTTGGGTTGGGCGTCGATGGGTAGGCGCCCGAACGGCAATGGAAGGATCTTCAGGCGGCTGCGAGAGGCTGCTCAACTGGTTAGGAGAGCGATCGCGGCCATCATGGGCGGCAGGGAAACGGAGCTCACCGAAGATGAACCCCGGTGACCTTCTGCATACCTTCTCCATCGATCTCGTCGCCGAACGGCACGGTGACCTGGTGACGCCTGCGCGTCACCACCAGGTCACCGGGTTGTTCGTGGGCTACGGGCGAAGGGCGATAAAATTACCCAAATCGGTGGCTTGGCTTCCGGGCCCAGGCTGCCGCTCGACCTGTGCGAGGGAGCGGCACGGTGGCGAGGTCTCCTCAGGAACGCGGAGTCCCGCACAGCGCCGGTGCGCGGGACAGGTTGCTGCCCGTGCTGCCTGCTCTGCTGCTGTTCGGCGGCCTGCTCTTCGGCCTCTTCACACCCCGCGATGTGAGGCCGGATGCCTTCCTCGCCACGGCCATGGTTTCTGCCGCCGCGCTGCTGTCCCTGCGGGGGACCGTGCTCACCGGAGTGGGCGCGTGCGCCATCTTTGTCGGCCTGATGGTGGACTTCAATGGGCTGCGGGATGCGACCGCCTACTCTGAGCTGGCCACCCTCGTGGCGATTGCGGCATTCGCCGTCTTCTTCAACCGTCTGCTGGGCCGACGTGCCCATCAGCTGGTTCAGGTCCGCTCGGTGGCCGAGACCGCCCAGCTGGCGGTGTTGCATCCGGTACCGCGACACCTCGGGCACGTCACGCTCGAGAGCCTCTACCTGGCCGCCGCGGCGGAAGCCCGGATCGGCGGCGACCTGTACGAGGCGATACGCACCCCGCACGGCGTACGGCTGCTCATCGGCGACGTACGCGGCAAGGGCCTGCTCGCGGTGCGGACGGCCGCGACGCTGCTCAGCGCCTTCCGCGAGGCCGCCCACGACGCGCCCGACCTGCCCCACCTCGCGTGCCGCCTGGAGACGAGCATGAGCCGCCACGCGTCCCAGTACCCGGGGGTCCCGGGCTCGGAGATCGCTGAACGCTTCATCACTGCGCTCCTCGCCGAGATCCCGGACGACGAACCGGTCGTCCGGACCGTCACCTGCGGCCACCCGCCCCCGCTACTGCTGCACCGCGGCGAGGTCCGGGAACTGCAGCCCGCCGCTCCCTCGCCGCCGCTCAACCTGGGCATGCTGATGAGCGACGGGTACCACGTCGACCTCGCCCCTTTCCACCCCGGAGACCAGCTCCTGCTGTACACCGACGGAGTCACTGAGACACGCGACCGCTCCGGCGCCTTCTACCCCCTCGCCGAACGCATCCGCTCATGGAGCGGCGAGGCGCCCCACCAGCTCCTCGACCATCTCCACCGCGACCTGATCACCTACAGCGGCGGCGAGCTCCACGACGACATCGCTGCCCTCGTCGCCCAGCGGCGCCCGAACCGCTGAGCCTGAGATGAGGCGCTGACCTGCGCAGGTTTCAGGTGCCGGAACTCGTTTTAGGGGTCCCGGCGTGCGGGTCGGTTCTCCTCGGTCGTCACGGGGGGTTGTCACGATCGGGCGGTGGGCGTTCCTCGTCGGCGCGGGCGGCTAGGAGGACGCGGCGCAGTCTGAGTGCGAAGGTCAGCGCCGAGGCACCGAAAAGCACGCCGGTGATCGCCAGCCATCGGCCGAGGTAGACGCTGTCGGACAGCCCGGTGTCTCCGGGGTAGGGGACCGCGCGGCGGAAGATGAGGGGGAACCAGACCAGCAGGAGCAGACCTGACAGGAAGGTGGGGACGCGCAGATAGTTGATCCATGGCACCGTCGGGCTGTCGGCGGCGCGGTGACGGAGTACGTAGAGGGCCGACAGGTCGGCCAGCGAGTACAGGGGCAGCAGGATCAGGTCGTGCAGGATCGCCGCCCCCACGAACCAGATCGCCACCTCCCAAGGCTGGACCGCGAACAGGCGCACCATGGCGTAGCCGGTGAGGGCGAACGAGGCGATCAGGACGAGAAGGTGCAGGGGGCCGGAGCCGTACCAGCGGACGAATCGTGCCATGGTCACGCCCTGAAGGTGAGCCGGTGGACCCACTTGGTGTTGTTCACGCCGGGGTTGGCCGGGACGATGATGCGGGCCGGGTATCCGTGGTCGAGCGAGAGATGTGCGCCGTTGACGCGCAGGGCGAGCAGCGCTCGGGGGTCGTGGATCTGGTTGCCCCGCAGCACCACCCTGGTGAAGGGGCCGGGGGGTTGAATCGACTGGACCAAGACGCTTCCTGCATCGGGCATACCGGCCATGGCGGCGAGGTCGGCCAGCCGGAGGCCGCTCCAGTGCTGGTCTTCGGTCGACCATCCCTCCACGCAGGCGATCGGGAGTGCGGCGGCGTGCTGGGGCATGGCCAGGAGCTGCTCGCGGGTGAAGACCTGTGGCGCTCCGCGCCCGTGGACCTCCAGTCGCCAGGTGGGGCCGACGAGTGCGGGGGTGACGCCCACTTTCGCCGCCGTCTTGTTGATCTGGAAGGCGTTCGGGCCACTGCCGGGGTCGCGGTTGTGTGGTGCGAGGAGCGCGGTGGCGCGCATCCAGCCGCCGATGCTCTGTCCGGCGGTCACGACGAGGAGGAGCAAAGATCCCGCTCCCACCATGCCCACCGCGCCGCGGCGGGTCATCGTCGGTGGGGCGGGGGCGGCCGCCACCAGGCCGTCGGGGTCGGGTGGTTCGGGCACGGTGTGGGCGAGGTCGGTGCGCAGTTCGGTACTCAGGCTGCGCGAGCGCAGGGCGCGGGTCATCCGGGCGAGTTTGAGGCACACGTGGACGACGAAGGCGGCGATGAACACCCAGGCGCCGTAGAAGTGCAGGCGGTAGAACGAGCCCGGGAAGACGTAGTAGAGCTGGATGTTGATGATCCCGGTGACGAATTCGAAGATGACGCCGCCGACCAGCAGCAGCAGAGACAGCCGCTCGAGTCCGTGGGCGACGGAGCGTACCGGCAGCCATTCGAACAGCTTCGGGATCACCGACCACAGCTTGGCCAGCAGCACCGGCACCAGGACCACACCCAGCGTCACGTGCACGCCCTGGAGCAACCGGTACAGCCAGTAGGGGTGCGTGGGCCAGCTGAAGAGATAGAAACCCAGCACGCCCTTGTCGGGAGTCTCGTCATTGAGGGGGCTCAGCCCTGGGTTGTAGGAGGCGTAGGAGAGCAGCCCGGTGACGAACAGCAGCGGGATGCCGATCAGCAGCACCAGGCCGAACACCGACGTCAGCCAGGGCCCGCGGATCGGACTGCGCCAGAACCCAGGACGGAACGGACCCGGTGGCGGGGGCATCTGACCGATCCGCCGCGCTGTCGCCCGGGTACGAACGGTCGCAGCTCCCAGAGCAGCCTCCACGCGCTCACGCCACGCCCGCGTGCGCTCTCCGGCCGATCCCCGACGTTGCGACCCACCGGACGGTGCCGGCCCCGACGGCCGTCCGCCACTTTCCATCGGCCCTCGCCTCCAGTCGCTGAGCGGCCCCAACGACGGGGCGGTTCCATGCGTGGCCCCGTGCCTGACGGACAAGACATTCACAAGCTGACACACACCAGGCCGGCTGACCGGGCCTGAGGTGCAAGCGGGTGTCTGTCACCAGCCGAACGGTCGAACCACTGCTTCAGGCAGTCCCCCAGATCCCCCGTGCCCCGGGTCATGATGGAAAGGTGCGACGCCCCAGCGCGCGGCACAGCGCCTCCAACCGGCCCGGCCACGCCACCCTGACCAGACAGGCCGGCTGGTTCGCCGTGATCGGCGTCGCCTCCACAGCGGGTCAGGCCCTGCTGTACTGGGGGCTGCGCCACTGGTCGCCTCCTCTCGTGGCCAATCTCGCCTCGCTCGGCGTCGTCACCGTCCTCAACACCGAGGCGAACCGGCGGCTGACCTTCCGCGGCTCTCCGGTCCGTGCCGTCCGGGCACACCTGGTGGCAGGCGTCCTGTTCGTCCTTGCGTACCTGGTCACATCCGGAGCAGTCCTGCTCTTCCGCCACTACCGGCCCACCGCCTCACCTGCACGCGAGACTCTGGTGCTGGTACCCAGCTTCGCCCTGGTGACCGTGGTGCGCTTCACCCTGCTGCGACTGGTCATTGGCGGAGGCCACCGGCGCTGATGTCCTCACACATACGTGCCGGCACACCGTTACTAATCCGGGGTGTAGGCGCCCAAGTCCGGCCGGCACAAGTCGGCTGGAGGGTGGTGTGTACGACTGAGTTCGTAGCGGTGTGTGGTCGTCGGGATACGCCTGACTCCAGCCTGGCCTATGAGGCCTTCTCCTAGACCGGCACCCGGCGTCTGCGCGCCGCTGCGAACCTACCCCGGCCCGCGGTGGTGACGCGGGCGCGCACCGTGGCCGACATCGCCGCAGGCTGGACGGGTGGACTGGCCCGTCTCCGTCGCCCTCGCCCAGTCCGTACCGGAACTCCCCACCGGCACGGACTGGAGCTACGAGATTTCGCTCTGTCCGTTGTCCACGGCATCACACGCTGACCGGGCGCGTGGGCCCACGCAGACGGAAGCAGCATTGCCGAAGCTCCGCAGCCGAACGGGCCCACGTCTCCGTTGCAGCACGGGTGACCGCATAAAGCACGCAGTTTCGGGGTCGGCGACGGATTTTCCCGCGCCGGCTGGTCTAGATACAGACCGAACCCGACCACCATTTCGGAGTGTCTGATGCCCCTTCCCTTCCCGACCGCCGTCGTCACGGGTGCGAGCCGTGGCTTCGGGCGCGCGCTCTCCGCCGCGCTCGTCGCCACAGGCACCAACGTCATCGGCATCGCCCGCGACAAGTCGGAGCTGCGCGCCGTACGGGACGAACTCGGCGAGGGCTTCACATCCTTCGCTGCCGATGCCACCGACGAAGCGCTCACGCAGGGGGTGATCCGCGAACACCGACCCAGTCTGCTCGTCCTCAACGCCGGGGTCACGCCGCACATGGCGCCCTTGCACGAGCAGACCTGGGAGACCTTCAGCCGCAACTGGCACGTCGACACCCGGCACGTCTTCACCTGGATGCGAGCGGCGCTGCTGGAGCCGCTGGCGCCTGGCAGTGTGGTCGTCGCGATGTCCAGCGGCGCGGCCCTGGCCGGATCCCCGCTCAGCGGTGGGTACGCCAGCGCCAAAGCAGCCATCCGGTACATCAGCGGATACGCGGCCGACGAGTCGAAACGGGCCGGGCTGGACATTCGCTTCGTCACGCTGCTTCCGCAGCTCACCCCAGCCACCGGCCTCGGCTCCGTCGGAGTCGAGGGCTACGCCGCACGTCAGGGCGTCGACCGGGAAGCCTTCGTCGAAGGCCTGCAGCCGATCCTCACTCCGGACCAGGTCGCCAAGGCCGTCATCGACGTGGCAACGGACGCTGCTAGCAGTCTGGAGTATCGGGTGAGCAGCGCCGGACTGCACCCGATCAGCTGAGCCGCCCCCTACATTGGTCCTCACCGCACCGTCGAAAGAAGCCGCGATGACCTCGGACTCCGAGTTCTCCGCCCTGACCGAACCGTTCCGGTCGGAACTACTCGCGCACTGCTACCGGATCCTCGGCTCAATTCATGATGCCGAGGATCTGGTACAGGAGACCTACCTGCGAGCGTGGCGCGCGTTCGGCCGGTTCGAGGGCCGCTCCTCGGTGCGGCGGTGGCTGTACAAGATCGCCACTATGGCCTGCCTGACGGCGTTGGAAACGCGCTCCCGGCGGCCACTTCCGTCGGGCCTGGGCGCACCCTCGGACGACCACCAGGTGCTCGTGGCTGCCCGCGAGCCGTCCGTGCCATGGCTCCAGCCCGCGCCCGACGCGCTGTTCGGAGCCGACGACCCGGCCGCGGTCGTGGCCGGGAGAACTGTAGTGCGGCTCGCCTTCATCGCCGCACTGCAGTTGCTGCCCGCCCGACAGCGAGCCGTGCTCACGTTGCGCGATGTACTGGCGTTCCGGACAGCCGAGGTCGCTGAAATGCTCGATATGACGACTGCGGCTGTCGACAGCGCGCTGCGCCGTGCCCGGGCCCGCCTGGCCGAGGCCGGACCGGTCGAGGACGATTTGGCCGAACCGGATGCGGAAGCCCAGCAAGCCCTCCTCGACGGCTACGTCGAGGCGTTCACCCGGCCCGACCCTGACACGCTGGTGAAATTGTTGCGAGCCGACGTCGAGCTCGAAATGCCGCCGATCCCGACCTGGTTCACCGGCCGACGGGCCGTCGTCGGGTTCCTGGCCGGCCAAGTCCTCCGCAAGGACCTATGGCGGATGGTTCCCACCCGCGCGAACGGCCAGCCCGCCCTCGTCGTCTACAAACGCGCGGGCGAGGACCGGTATGAGGCGTACGGCGTCCAGGTCATCGCCCTGATCGGCGCCCGGATCAGCCGTATCACGGCGTTCAACGATCCGAGTCTGGTGCCGACGTTCGGTCTCGTGCCCGCTCAAACGAACTGAACCCAGGCGCTACCCTTCGCTGCGGATGGTCGGCAACAGCCTCGTCCGAGTCGGGCTGTCCACCGGGCGCAGGTCGGTCACGTGCCACAACGCGAATGCTCTCCAGCCTGATCGAGACCGGTACCGAGTCCCACCACATACCGGCCACCGAGGCCGCCCGGACCGCAGACAGGCTCAACAGCGCATAAATCAAGCTCGACGACTACAGAATGATCATGTGGCGTACCGACGACGTGGTCCGCCTGCCGGCCCGCTCCGGGAGAGACGTCACCGCCGCATGGGGCGACCTCGCCCTCGCCGGCCACCACCTCCCGGCCGGGACCGTTCTCGACGGCGAAGCCGTCATCACCACCGAGGACGGACGGATCAGCTTCGAGGCCGCACAGGCCCGAGCCGCATCCTCCCCCACCCGCGCCCGCCGCCTGGCCGCCCAACGCCCCCCACTGGGCACCCTCTAGGGTCTTGACGTTCGCCTGCAGGCTGAAACCCTCCTGCTTGAGCAGCCGACCCACCGTCGGCGCGGACACCGGGTGCCCCTGTCGGGTCAGCTCCTCGGCCAGGTTGCGCAGCGACTTCGTCGTCCACCGCAGCGGAGACTGAGGATCTCCCCGCTCGTCTGGCTCGACAAGGCCCAATAAGGCTTTGAGCAGGGCAGGATCGTTGGCTTCGGCTTGCTTGCGGCCTCCGCCTGGTGCACGCACCCGGCCGTCCGGCAGCGGCCCGGCCCCCGCTTCCAGCTCCGATACACCACGACGCACGGTCGTCTCGCTGACCTGCGCGATCCGCGCTACCGCCCGTACGCCGCCGTGCCCGAGCAGCCGGGCCTCGGTAGCCAGGGCCAGCCGCCGCTGCCGCTCGTTCAAGTGCGGCAACAACACCGAGAACGTGCATTGGAGTTGGGAACAGATCTCCTCCGGAACCGCCATACCCTGACAACGAGCCTGTCCCTGTAAAGCAGCACCTTGATTCTTTACGGCTTCACAAGATCGCCAACGTTGCGAACGCCCTGCCGAAGTCCGCGCAGCCCGGCGCGAAGAAGGCCCTGCAGGAGATCTACAACGCCGAGGACCGCGACCACGCGCTCAAGGCCGTCGCCGCGTTCGCCAAGAGCTACGGCGCGAAGTTCCCCAAGGCTGTCAAGAAGATCACCGACGACGTCGACGAACTGCTGGCGTTCTACGACTTTCCCGCCGAGCACTGGATCCACTTGCGCACAACGAACCCGATTGAGTCGACCTTCGCCACCGTCCGCTTGCGGACCAAGGTCACCCGAGGTGCCGGCAGCGCGGCCGCCGCCTTGGCCATGGTCTTCAAGCTCGTCGAGTCCGCCCAGGCCCGCTGGCGGGCCGTGAACTCACCTCACCTCGTCGCCGTCGTCCGCGCCGGAGCCCGCTTCGAATGCGGACAGCTCATCGAGCGCACGCAGCCCCTCTCGGCATGACAACCTTGCTGTCCCTGTCGTCGTGCCCTACCTGGGCCAAGATCAGGTTGCTGGGTGTCACAAAGGCGACAATATCATGAGAACCTCATCGCGATCGTCGTCGGAGGCCAGCCGCAGAGCGCCGGGCCACCTGCCGATCTCCTTCCAGCCGAGTCGGCCGTAGAACTCTTCAAGACCGACACCACCGCGGGCGGCAAGGTGCAGCTGCTCCAGGCCCATCTCGTCGCGGGCGACCTCACGGACCCGGCTCATCAATGCCGCGCCGATCCCCTGGCCCCGGACGCCGAGACGGGTTTGCACGTGGTGAATCGTGCCCCAGTGCGCGACGGGCGGGTGGGGATCGCAGCGGATGTTCAGCCAGCCCGCGACGGTGCCATCGGCCAGGGCGATCAGAAGGCGGCTGGTCGTTGGGGCGAGCTTCTCGATGATGCGGTCAAGGACAGCGGTGACCTCGGCGGCGTCCACCGGCGGAAAGGGGAACCCGGCCGCCCCACCCGCATTGCTCACCTCGGTCCAGCAGTCCACGAGGGTCTGCTTCAGCTCGTCAGTGATCTCGTGCGGGTCAACGATCTGGGTGAAGCCAAGGGCGTTGCTGCTGGTCATGGGGACGAGTGTCACAAACGAGCCGCGCTCGTCGACACTCGGGGGCACCCACCCGAACTTCGCTGGTGCAGACAATGATCCACAGGATTTGACAATTACTCGGCCGAGAAGGTGCAGAGGATCTGGGGCTTGCTCAGATCGCCGGTGCAGCCATCGGGGAGCGAGTTACGGCGGAGACGAGAATTTCGCGGGGTACTCGCCCTGCTGCGGCAAGGGCGTGGCCCACTGGGTAGGCGTGGGCGCCTGCCGGGAGGCTTCCGCAGCGACCGCTGAGTACCACGTCGATGGAGCCCATGGTGCTGTGCGATTCCCTGGTTCGGCCCAATCGCCGCAGTGTTTGGCGAGCGACTGCCTCCGCGCTGTCGTACAAGGTGGTTCCGGCGGGCAGGCTCTGCAGAATCTCTGGCGCCACCAGGGGATAGTGCGTGCATCCCAGCACCACGGAGTCACAATTTTTGGGGGTTCGCTCGGCTGCGTCGGCAATCGCTTCCGCTACCGCGGCCATGTCGCCATGGTCGATCGCCTCGGCCAGACCGGGGCATGCGACACGCGCGACAGGCATGCCGTTCGCGTAGTCCGCGATCAGGCGATCCTGGTAGTCACTCGACGTAGTCCGGACGGTTGCCCACACGGCGATGCCTTGGCCGGCCGCTGCGGCCGACTTCACGGCGGGCACGGTTCCGATCACGGGCACGCGCGGTTCGAACCTCTCGCGCAGAGCGTCGATCGCGGTGACGGTGGCGGTGTTGCAGGGAACCACGATGGCCTCCGCGCCCCGCTGGACGGCCAATTGAGCGGCGGCGAACAGACGGTCCGTAACGAAGGAGGCCGTCCTCGATCCCCAGGGAGCCCCGTCGGGGTCCAGAAACAGAAGCAGATCGAGTTCCGGGGCGAGGTGCCGAAGCCAGCCTGTAGTGGAAAGGAGGCCAAATCCTGAGTCGATCAATGCCACCGTCATGGGGTCAAGTTACCAGCCATGTCTTGCCGCCTGGCTGCACTGGTACGGCCCATGGACCACTGCGAAGCTCCCTGGGCTCAGTGCGGCAGCCAGACCGCGACGGCGCTGGCCAGCAGGGGTGTCAGGACCACGATGCCCGCTTGGAGATCGGCGAATTGGCCCGCCTCGGCACCCAGCAGTTGATCAAACCTCGCACGCTGTTCGGTGCGCTCAAGAAGTGCCGCCGGCTCATCGACGCCGGTCAGCGTGAACAGCCGCTCGGTGAGATGGTGCGCTTGATGGCGCAGTCCGATCGCGGCCGGAGCGTAGACGATGGCGTTGTCACGTTGTTGAGTGCGTGACTGTCTGATGGTGCGTCGGGGCGTGGTGGGCCCACGGTCAGGGCCTGTGTTCAGGCCGTGTTGGGCCGGCTGGCAGCGCCGGCGATCTGGTCCCAGACGGCGAAGCGGATGGTCATCTCGGCGCGGTGGTCGGAGGCTGTCATCAGGTGGCGGTGGGGCCGGAAGTGGGGTGAGATGCCGCTGAACGCGGACAGGAACCGCTGGGCCGCGCCCGTGCTGCGGAAGCCCTTCAT
>NZ_JBHVST010000154.1:0-18009 GCF_042885015.1 Streptomyces sp. NPDC058086
CCTCCGTCTTTTTTGGGGGGGGGGGGGTGTTTTTTTTTTTTTACCCCCCCCGCCCCCGCCCCCGCCCCCCGGCCGGCGCCCCCCCCCCCCCGGGGGGGGCCGCGGCCTTCTTTGGGGGGCCCCCCCCCCCCCGACAGTTGGGCCTGTGAGAGTCGGTCAGCCTCATCACCCCGTGGCGACGCGCCAAGACCGATCTGCCGAAGCTCGAGCCACCTCGGCGTCGTACTGCCCGGCCTCGAAGTGAAATGCCGGAGGCCGTGCTTCACCTCCAGGCACCTGCCAGTCGGACCACTCCACGATGCCCCCGTGCCGCTGCACGAACACCGAGAGGTGGCCGCAGCATCCGCCCGTGCACTCGGGCTCCCCCAACACCACACGTCCTCCCTCTGCGGTCGCCCACAGCGGGCTGCGACCGTTGGCGGGCAGTGCCTCTTCCACAAACGGGCCACGGCCTCCCTCGCCGACCGGCTCTGCCACCACATCTTTGCCGTCGATCCACAACCGCAACTGGGCAGCCCATCGGGACCCTGGTGGCAACATCCTGATCTCTAGCCGGTTGAACATCGGATCATCCTAGAGGCCAGCTCTGACGCTCGGTCGGGCCACAGCCAGACCAAGAAACGGAAATCAGCCCACGAACCGCCCTCTCAGCGGACGCAGGACGGGCTACCAGGGGCGCAGGGTCATGGCCATCGGCCCAACGACAGGTAGAGCCCCTCCGGCAGCTGAACCTGCCGGAGGGGCTCTCGCGCTGTGGGCTCGAGGTGCCTGTCAGCGTATAGGCCGCTACCGTCGAAAGAGGTGAGGTCGCGATTCAGGCACGTCCCGCGACGCGCTCCCGCAACGGTGGGCCTGCAGCCGGGAGACGTGCGTCCCTCGCTGTCACGCGGCGACCTCGACGACAGCGCCGCATCGGTCTTCGAGCGGCACCATCCAGCCAACGCCGGACCCCACGCTTCGGCGTGAGGCCGCGGCCATCCCTCTCGTGCTGGGACAGCGCGAGAACGTGGAAGAAGGAGCAGAGCCATGCGAGCACATCGCGCCAAGCGCGCCTTCGCCTGCGCCGCGGCCGGCTTCCTGCTGGCCGGCGGCACCGCAATCGGAGTGGCGGGCACGGCCGCAGCAGCCGCCCCCGCCACGACGACCGCCTCGGTTCCCACGAGCTGCTCGTGGCACAGCGGCTGGTACGACAGTTACCACCGCTGGCACGAGGGCTATTGGGACTGCAACTCGAACCGGAACAACCGCTGACCTGCCCGCCGTCCGGGCGAGTGGCCGCTGGTACGACTCACCCCTCAGGCTCTGCCGGGCGTTCAGCGGTCACCAGGGTGTGCGCGGGCCTGTGCATCCAGTACAGGGTCAGCGGGAACACAGCGTGCAGACCTTCAGACACCCACGTATCGACGCTGGCCAGCGACTCAGAGGTGAGGACCCCGGCCACGTTGGCGGACACAGCGACGGTCACGGCGAACAGGACATCACGGCGTGACCGGACAGCCCGGACAAGGAACAGGTCAACGGCCACCGGAACGGCGTGGGACGGCCAGCTGGTTACTCCGTGCCTCGCTGCCGGCCAATAAGCGCCTACTGCTGGAGCGTGTGTTCTTCGAGTACGGAGTGATTCGCCTGATGGCGAGAACTCGGGTGGCTGAGGTCGCCTGCCCCGGATGCGCGGTGATGTCCAAGCGGGTGCACAGTACTTATGGAAGATGCCTTGCCGACACTCCGGTTGGAGTTCGGCCGGCGGGTGACCCATCAACGGCGCGGCGGCGGCTCACCCCCGCCGGGGCGGGGGTGAGCCGAGTTCTTCGACTGCTCGGCCAACTGGTGGTCGCGGGTGGGGACCAGGGTGCGGTCCACGATCAGCACCGTGTCTCTCCGGAACCGTCTGCGGGGCTGAAGTGCGAGCGACGGCCCGAGGTGGTCGATGATGCGGTCGGCCGCAGACAGCAGAACCCGGTCCGCTAGAAGTTGTCTTCAAATGTCACGCCCGCATCAGGAGCGATGCGAGGGTGACGGCTGACTTGGAGGACTCGGCGGTCCTGTCGTAGCGGGTAGCGATGCCGCGCCACTGCTTCAGGCGGTTGAAGCACCGTTCCACCACGTTGCGACGCTTGTAGAGCTGCTTGTCGAAGCCCGGCGGGCGCCCGCCCCGGCTGCCGCGGCGAAGCCGGTTGCGGACCTGGTCGGCCCGCTCGGGGATGGTGTGGCCGATGCCGTGCCGTCGCAGCCAGGTGCGGAGGCCCGGGAGCTGTAGCCCTTGTCGCCCAGCACATGGGCGGGCCGTGTGCGGGGCCGTCCCGGGCCGGTGCGGGGCACTCGTATCGCTTCCATCACGCCGGTGAACTGGGTGCGGTCGTTGGTGTCACCGCCCGTGAGCGTGAAGGCGAGCGGGCGGCCGACGCTGTCGCAGGCCAGGTGGATTTTGCTGGTCAGGCCGCCTCAGGAGCGTCCGAGGCCGGGACTGCGGGCCCCCCTTTTCGGGCCCCGGCGGCGTGCTGGGTGGGCGCGGACGACGGTGGAGTCGACCGACACCAGCCAGTCGATGTCCCCAGCCGCGCCGGCGTGCCCCCGGGCGGCCCGGAGCATGCGCTCGAAGGTGCCGTCCGGCGCCCACCGGCGAAAGCGGGTGTGCAGCGTGGCCCACGGGCCGTACCGCTCCGGCACATCCCGCCAGGCCGTCCCGGTGCGGGAGTTCCACACGATCCCGTTGAGCACCCTGCGGTCGTCCAGCCGCTTCCGGCCCCGCAGCGAGACCGGCAGCAGCGGTCCGACGAACTCCCACTCGGCATCGGACAGTTCATGGCGACATATCACCCAACCATCAGCCAACCATGATCCACCACTCAAGATCTTTTGAAGACACGGCCTAGTGGTGGCCAGCGCGACGACCCACAGGCCTACGTGGCCGAACAACTCGGCCAGGCAGGCGGCGTGTTGATTCTCGACGACACCGGCTTCGTGAAGAAGGGCATGACCGAACGCGCGTCCCCGGCCTGCTCGACGGCCGGGACCACAGTGGCCCGGGACACTCACCGATTGGCGTACAGCTCGTCCAGTCCCCCCGAGAGTGCGGCGCGCACCTGGCGGGTGACCTCGTCGACCAGCACTTCGGGTTCATCATGGAGCAGCCCCGTCATCGCCGCCTCGGCCACGTCGCCCGCAAGGATTTTCGGGGAGTCGACGTCCGCCGCCAAGTCGGTGTCGACATAGCCGACATGCACGCCGACCACCAGCGTGCCCTGCTCCCGCAGTGCCAGCCGAAAGGCGTTCGTCAGCGACCATTGAGCGGACTTGGAGGCCGCGTAGCTCGGATATCGCCGATTGGCCACCCACGACGCCACGGACAGCATGTTCACCATCGCTCCCCCGCCATTGGCGGCCAACACGGGCGCGAACGCACGCGAGACAGCCCAGGTGCCGAAGTAGTTGACCTCCATCTCGCGCCTGGCACCGTCCAATGAGCCCTCCAGGAGGGACGGGCCACCGGTGACCCCGGCGTTGTTGATGACAATGTTGACATCGTCGGCTGCACGTGCGGCTGCGGCGACCTGCTCCTCGTCGGTGACGTCCAGTCGCAGCGGAGTGAGCCCGGAGGCCAGGACGGTCTTCGGGTCCCGGACACCGGCGTAGACCTTGGCTGCGCCGTGAGCGAGCAGGGCCTCCGTGAAGGCCATTCCGATGCCGCGGTTGGCTCCCGTGACAAGGGCTACCGAACCGTTGATGTCCATGATCATCACTTCCGTCGGCGAATGCGGAGGACTCCCTTCTTCAAGGCTAGTACTCCAGCCGGACTTCTGTATTTCTCCTGGTCAACGACTTGCCAATGCCCACGCCGCATGTGATGACAGCATCGGGCACGTGCCTGGTGGCGACGCCGCGGCCATCAGAACCAGTTCACGGCGAGGAACGCGTGGGCGAGCATGGCCAGCGTGACGTGCCAGTACCAGCCCACGTAGCGGCGGCCCAGTCGTAGAACCGTTCGCCCTTGGCTCTCGGCCCCGCCGACAAGCGTTCCCGGTCGCCTGTCCAGGACTTGGGCAGGTAGAGCTCGCAGTCGAGCAAGGCGTGGCCACGGGCAGTGGCGCAGGCGGCGAAGACACCGATCTGGCAAGTTCTCTGTCCGCCCGACCGTGCCGGAGTACCGGCGCTGCACCCCTGCGGGGGTGGTGCCCTTCTTCACGAAGCCGGTGTCGTCGAGAATCAACACGCCGCCGGCCTGGCCGAGTTGTTCGGTTCGGCTGGTCGTGTGATGTTGTCCGGCGTGCCGATGACGGCGGGCGGGTCGTGGACTGGCTGCGGGCGCTTGGGCCACCCGCCTCGGACCCCGCCGATGAGTTTCTGTCGGCTGCCGGGTCAGTATGGGCATGACTGCTACGAACAAGCCGCCGGTCGTCTGCCGCTCGGAGTGGCCGGCCGCGAACGACACCCTTCGCACTTGGGAGAAGGCGCACACCCGGGAGGGCGATGCGATCGCCGCCGCACGGCGACGACTGCCCATGACCGAGGTCGGCTCGTCGACTCGTCCGGCCGGGCATCGGCGCGGTCTCTCTGGCCGCCGTCTTCGGGCTGTTCAGCATCTTCTACGGCACCGCGGGCACCGTCGCGTCCTTCCAGGAGCGTCGCGTCCTCAAGGACACCGGCGGTACGCAGCCGGCGCACACCCAAGTCGGTGCCACTCCTGACACACCATCCTCCGGCCGCATTCCCGGGAAGATCCATCATGAACGAAACGCATGTCGCACCCCTCGACATTCTGACACCCATCGGCGCGTCACCGTGGTCGGGGCCAGGGTCATCGGTGCCTCATGGACCGCCCTGTTCCTCGCCAAGGGCCTGACCGTCACCGTCACCGACCCCCTGCCCGACATGGATCAGCAGGTACACGGCCAACTGCAGTGGGCCATCCCCAGTCTCCGCGCACTCGGACTTCCCGCCACCGACCTCGACCGCAACCTGCGATTCGGCCGACCTCGGCAAGGCGGTCGCGGACGCGGACGTCGTGCAGGAGAACGGCCCCGAGCGCCTGGACGTCAAACAGGACCTCTTCGCCCGGATCGAGCAGGCCGCACGTCCCGGCACCCTGTTGCTCAGCTCCACCTCGGGCATCCGCGCCACCGACATCGCACAGGCACTGCGGCAGCCCGAACGACTCGTCATCGGGCACCCCTTCAATCCGCCGCACCTCATCCCGCTGGTGGAGGTCGTCCCAGGCGAGACGACCGACCGGGAAGTGGTCAAGCGCGCCGTCGCCTTCTACACGGCGCTCGGCAAGAAGCCGCAAGTGCTGCGCAAGGAGGTGCCGGGATTCGTCGCCAACCGGCTGCAAGCCGCGCTGTTTCGCGAGGCCGTCAACCTTGTCGTACAGGGCGTGGTGACCGAGTCGGACTCGACAACATCGTGACCTCCTCCGTCGGCCTACGCTGAGTGGTCGCCCGTCCCTTCCGCAGCTTCCACATCGGTGGCGGCTCCGGCGGCCTGCCCCGCTTCCTCGAACACCTCGGCCCCGGCCTCGAGAGCCTCCGGCGGGATCTCGGTACCCCGGTACTCGACGAGTCAACGGTCCAACTCCTCTCCGGACAAGCCAGTTTCGGCGCGGGCATCGAGGAACTGGAGGGCGCACGCGACGAGGCTCAGATCAAGGTGCTGCAGGCGGTATCCACACCGTCCACCCTCGCCATCGAGCCCGCACGAAAGCAGTGAGCATGCGATGACCGAGCAGCCTTCCCTGCGGGAACTCCCTGACGGTTGACGCCGCTCCGGGCACCTGACCCGCCGATGACCCCGCGCGGGCGCGGACGATCCGTGAGCACGGCATACGCCCACTGATGATCGTCCCCGTCCGCGCGGCACACCGTGCTGGGTACGGCGGTGTTCCTCCGCGCCAGGGAACCAACCCGCTGTCCGGCGCCCGGACGGCCCGAAGAGCCGGCAGCACGAACAGGCTCCATGGCCGGCAATGCACGTACTCCCAGAAAGGCCGTCCAGTTCGGCAGTGGTGATCTGCACGTTGATCTAACGGACGTGACATTCATCGACGTCGCCGGAATCCGCATGATGACGACCGTTGCGAAGACGCTCAGCCGCGACGGCCGCCGTCTGCTGCTGCACGCGACGCTGCCCGGCGCGCGCAAGGTGATCCACCTGATGGGTTGGGAATCGGCCCCCGGCCTGATGCACTGCATCGGCGCAACGCTGTAGCGAGCCCCTCATTTCGCCGATGCGCTCTCGCCGGTCGTGAGCAGGTCAAGGGTGAAGTAGCGGAAGCAGTCGTATGACAGATCGCGGCAGAAAGCCACGGCGCCAGCGTTCATGGCGAACGCCACGGCCTCGGGCGAGGTCGGTCACCACACCATGCACATGGCCCGGCATCACCGTCGGCGCCTTCGTCATTCTCTTCGCCGTCCACGCGTTGGTGTGTGCGGCGACGGACGGCGCCCGTGCTTTCGCCAGCGACAGGGTGGGGCCCGTCTTCGGTTGGCTGCTGCTCGCCCTGCTCTCGTCGGCGGCCGGCGTGGTCGCGCTGGCGTGGCCCGGCATCACGGCCCTCGCGCTCACGATCTGGATCGCCGCGTGGACACTGGCGACCGGTGTCATGGAGATCGTCCTGGCATTCCAGCGCGACGAAAAGGCAGGCGAGCGGGCCTTGTTCCTGCTGACCGTCCTGGTGTCGATCGCGTTCGCGTTCGTGCTGTTCGTCCGTCCGGACATCGGTGCGGTCTCACTCACCACCGTCTTCGGACTGTTCAGCGTCGTCTACGGCGTCTCGGCGGTCTTCGCCTCGTGCGAGGAGCGGCGCCGTCGTACCGACACGAGCCGGTCCGAGCCGGTCAGCGCCTGAGGCTTCACCGTCCATCTCCGCCGCTCGTAGTCGCCGACAAGGCCTCGGTGGTGCATGAACCGGTCCGCTGGCGGAGCTGATGTGTGTGTTCTCGGCAAGCAGGACCAGGGCGTGGTACACGCGCAGTTGGGTGCGCCACCGCAGGAAGGTCATGCCGAGGTCGGCTTTGAAGAGGCGGGAGAGGGTGCGGTCGCCGGCACCGACCTGCCTGCCGAGTGCGGCCAGGGTGCGGTCGTCGGCCGGGTTCGTGAGCCAGCCACTGGGTGCGGGTCGGCGCTACGGGCTCGCGGCGGATTTCTGACATTGATCCGGCCTTTCGATCTTGGGGGTCCCTCCCGGCCTGCCACCAACCCGCTCAGTCGGTGAGGCCCAGCGCCCCCGCCGCCTGGATCGCCAGCCAGACCTCGGCCAGGGCCCCCGTCGACGTCAGATCACGATCCGCGAGAGCGCCGAAGCGGCGCAGCCGGTAGGCGAGGGTGTTGGGGTGGATGTGGAGCGCCGCCGCAGCCGTCTCGGTACGGCGGTCGCGCTCCATCCAGGTGCGGGCGGAGACCAGCAGCTGCGAGTCATGGGCCTCGTCGTAGCGCAGGACCTCGCCGAGCACGTGCTCGACCAGCGCGGTCAGGACAGCGGGGTCGTCGGGCAGCCACCGCCCCGTCGAGTCGTCGCCGTATCGGACGACCGGGCGGCCCGACTCCACCGCCTTGGAGACCGCCCAGAGCGCCTCGCGCTGGGCTATCTTCAGTGCGGCGCCCGGCAGGAAGGGGCGGCTGATCCCGGCTGCAACGGCCGGCAGCTCACCGACGGCCACTGCCAGCTCCGGTGCCCCCAGGACGTAACGGTCCTCGCCTCGGGTGAGCAGCAGATGGGGTCGGTCCTCCAGACAGCGCAGCAGCGCCTCGTCGGTGGTGTGGCGCACCACGAGGAGTACGGTGTCGCCCTCGATCGCGTGCCGGGCGAGCCGGCGACGCGCCGCCTCCGGGTCGAGCACCTCCTGCAACAGTTCCGCCAGCGTCTCCGCGCCCTCGCGGCGCAGCGTCTCGCGCTCGTTGCGGACCATCGCCAGCCGCAGCGCCGCCACGGTGGCGATGTGCTGGACGACGGCGAGTCCCGAGGGCTGGGCGCCCTGACGCTCGTATGCGACGAGAAAGCCCGCCGGGCCCCCGGGCGCGGGCACCGGGAGGACGAATCCGCCGGGGATCGTCGGTGGAGCGTCGACGGATGCGGGCAGGACAGCGGGATCCGGTACGGGAACGCCGGGCAGGAGGGGGCGGCCCTGGGGTGTGCAGAGGTAGACGTCGTAACCCGACAGGCCTTCGAGACGGCGCAGAAGTGTCGGCGTGTCGAGGTTCTCGGCGACCAGCCAGCGCAGCGCGCCGAAGACCTGGAGCTGCGCGCCCAGCCGGTGCCGGGCGTCCTCCTGGGCCGCGGCGGCGATCTCTTGGGCGACGGCGATGAACGGAACGGCGAGCGGCACTTCGAGGACCGGGAAGCCCCGCTCCTCCGCCGCCTGGAAGAACGCGTCGTGCAGCGGGGGCATGTGCAACTGCGCGGAGAGCGCCAGAGCGGATACCCCGGCGTCGTCCAGCCGCTCCAGATAGGCGCGCTGTCCGGCCGCGGTACGGGGGATCGCCAGGCCCGCCGTCATGATCACCTCGGCGCCCAGGAGCCAGGGCGTCGGATCGGCGAGTTCGCTGGCGTGCGCCCAGGACACGGACCGGTTCAGACCGCCGCTGCCGGCCTTCACGGAGAGCTGGAGTGCCGGGAAGGAGAGCAGGTCCCCGACGGTGAGTTTGTTGCTGGCCACATAAAACAGCGTACGGCTCTGTGATGGACACAATTGTCGCTGGTCAGCCGCGGGCCACAGACTGTGAAACCGTCCCCCTGTATGAACGGAAGGTGGAGCGCCCGTGACAAGCTCGATCACCGAAATCGAGACCTACGGTGTCGAGCGGATCCCGGACTCGGACCGCACGGCCCGCCCGATCGACCTGTTCCGGCTCGCTTTCGGGGGTGCCAACACCTTCGCGACCTGTGTGCTGGGCGCCTTCCCGATCCTCTTCGGGCTCTCCTTCTGGCAGGGGCTCGCGGCGACCGTCCTCGGCCTCGTGGCGGGTGCGCTGCTGCTGGCCCCGATGGCGTTGTTCGGCCCTGCCAACGGCACGAACAACGCCGTCTCCTCCTCCGCGCACCTGGGCGTGCACGGCCGGGTCGTCGGCTCGTTCCTCTCCCTGCTCACCGCCATCGCGTTCTTCTCGATCTCGGTGTGGTCCTCGGGGGACGCGCTCGTCGGCGGCGCGCACCGGCTCGTCCACGTCCCCGAGACGGACGTCACCTACGGCATCGCGTACGCGATCTTCGCCGGGCTCGTACTCGTCGTCTGCATCTACGGTTTCCGGTTCATGCTGCTGGTCAACAAGATCGCGGTGCTGGCGGCATCGGCCCTCTTCGTGCTCGGTGCCTTCGCCTTCGCGGGCGACTTCGACCCCGGTTACGCGGGAACCTTCGCCTCCACCACCGACCCGCTGTTCTGGCCGTCGTTCATCGGCGCCGCGCTGATCGTGCTCTCCAACCCGGTCTCCTTCGGCGCGTTCCTCGGTGACTGGTCCCGCTACATCCCGGCCGGGACTCCGCGCCGCCGGGTGATGGGGGCGGCGTTCCTCGCACAGATCGCCACCCTGCTGCCGTTCCTCTTCGGCCTGGCCACCGCGTCGATCATCGCGTCCAAGGCCGCGAAGTACGTCGACCCGGCCGCCCCGAACTACGTGGGCGGACTGCTCGCGATCTCGCCCGGCTGGTACTTCCTGCCGCTCTGTCTGATCGCCCTGATCGGCGGCCTCTCCACCGGCACGACGTCCCTGTACGGCACGGGGCTCGACTTCTCCAGCGTCTTCACGCGCTTCAGCCGCGTCCAGGCCACCTTCTTCATCGGCGCCCTGTCCATCGCGTTCATCTTCGCCGGCCGCTTCGCGCTCAACCTCGCGCAGTCCATCTCCACCTTCGCCACGCTGATCATCACCTGCACGGCACCGTGGATGATCGTCATGACGCTCGGCTATGTCACCCGGCGCGGCTGGTACGACGCGGAGGCGCTGCAGGTCTTCAACCGCCGCCGGCGTGGCGGCCGCTACTGGTTCACGCACGGCTGGAACTGGCGCGGCATGTCCACCTGGCTCGTCTCCGCCGTCGTGGCACTCCTCTTCACCAACCTGCCCGGCCAGTTCGTCGGCCCGCTCGGCAACCTCGCGGGCGGTACGGACATCTCGCTGCCGGTCGGCCTCGCCCTCGCGGTCGTGCTCTACCTCGCCCTGCTCACTCTGTTCCCCGAGCCGCGCGCCGTGTACGGACCGGCCGGACCCCGCTTCGTCCGGGCGTCGGACGCCCCGGTGCCGCCGATCACCGGCGGTACCGAGGAGACCGTGCCCGAATCCGCCGTGGCCCACTGAGGCCCCGCCGTCACCCCCCGTAACCGACCGCCCCGCCGTTCGGGCCCCGCCGCCGAACGCCCGTGACCAGGAGCCGTGCATGAGCACCACCACCGTCCAGGAAGTCCGGACCGCCGCGGACGCGCTTGTCGCCGCCTTCGCCGAGGGCCGCCTCGACGACTACTTCGGCGCCTTCGCCCCCGACGCGACCTTCATCTTCCACACCACCCCGCAGCGGCTCGGCTCCACGGACGAGTACCGCGCGCTCTGGCAGCAGTGGGTGGAAGAGGACGGCTTCCGCATCCTCGGCTGCACCTCGTCCGCCCAGCTGATCCAGCACTTCGGCGACACCGCCGTTTTCAGTCACGACGTCGAAACCCAGGTCGCCACCCATGCGGGCGAGGAGACGGTCCACGAACGGGAGACCATCGTCTTCACCCGCGCCGACAACGGCGGCTGGGTCGCCGTCCACGAGCACCTGTCCGCCCGTACCGCCGCCTGACCAGGAGAGACGTTCCATGAGCACCACCTTCCGCAACTACATCGACGGTGCGTTCGCGGACGCCTCGGACGGCCGCACGCTCGATGTGGTGGACCCCACCACTGGTGACGTCTACGCGACCTCCCCGCTCTCCGGGGCGGCAGACGTCGACGCGGCGATGGCGGCCGCGGCCGCGGCGTTCCCCGTCTGGCGCGACACCACACCGTCCGTGCGGCAGCGCGCGCTGCTGAAGATCGCCGACGCGATGGAGGCACGGGCCGACGAACTGGTCGCCGCGGAGAGCCGGGACACCGGCAAGCCGCTCCACCTCACCCGCAGCGAGGAACTCGCCCCCGCCATCGACCAGGTCCGCTTCTTCGCGGGAGCGGCCCGCATGCTGGAGGGCCGCTCGGCCGGCGAGTACATGGAGGGAATGACCTCCATCATCCGCCGCGAGCCGGTCGGTGTGTGCGCGCAGGTCGCGCCGTGGAACTACCCCCTGCTGATGGCGGTGTGGAAGTTCGCCCCGGCGCTCGCGGCGGGCAACGCGGTGGTCCTCAAGCCCTCGGACACCACCCCGGCCTCCACGGTGCTGATCGCCGAGATCATCGGCGGTGTCCTGGAGGAGCTGGCACTGCCCGGCGGAATCTTCAACGTGGTCTGCGGCGACCGTGAGACCGGCCGCCTGATGGTGGAGCACCCGACCCCCGCGATGGCCTCGATCACCGGTTCGGTGCGCGCCGGCATCCAGGTCGCCCAGAGCGCGGCCAAGGACGTGAAGCGGGTCCACCTGGAGCTCGGAGGCAAGGCCCCGGCTGTGATCTTCGAGGACGCCGACCTGACGAAGGCGGTCGAGGACCTGGTGGTCGGCGGCTTCTTCAACGCCGGTCAGGACTGCACGGCCGCCACCCGCGTCCTGGTCCACGAGTCGGTTCACGACGAGTTCGTCGCCGCCCTCGCCAAGGCCGCGGCCGACACCAGGACCGGGCTGCCGGACGACGAGGACGTGCTCTACGGACCGCTGAACAACGCGGGCCAGCTCGCCCAGGTCAGCGGCTTCATCGAGCGCCTCCCCGAGCACGCCAGGATCGAGGCGGGCGGCCACCGGGTCGGCGAGCAGGGCTACTTCTACGCCCCGACCGTGGTCTCCGGGCTCAAGCAGGACGACGAGATCATCCAGAACGAGGTCTTCGGCCCGGTCATGACCGTCCAGTCCTTCACCGACGAGGCCCAGGCCGTGCAGTACGCCAACGGCGTCGACTACGCACTGGCCTCCTCGGTGTGGACCAAGGACCACGCGCGGGCGATGCGGATGTCGAAGAACCTCGACTTCGGCTGTGTGTGGATCAACACCCACATGGCCCTCGTCGCCGAGATGCCGCACGGCGGGTTCAAGAAGTCCGGCTACGGCAAGGACCTCTCCGCGTACGGCTTCGAGGACTACACCCGGATCAAGCACGTCATGACGTCGCTCTGACATCCAGGAGCCCTGACATCCAGGAACCCGGCGGCCATGCTCGAAGCATCGGCTGCCGGGTGAGGAGCTGTGCGACCTGCGGCCCGTCTTTGGTGTCAGGCCTGGGTGTCCGGGCGGGTCCTCCGGGGGCGCCCAGGTCGCTCGACCATGCAGGCGGCTTGTGGATCTACCCACCGGGTCCGATGCGATAGGTTCCCGGTGTCTGGCCCATGGTGCGGCTGAACGTGTCGATGAACGCACTGGTCGTGGCCCATCCGCACTGTCGTCCCGTTTCGCTGACGCTCGCTCCCTCCGCCAGCAGCACCATGGCGTGAAAGACCCGGACGTTGGTCCTCCATTGCGGATACGTCATGCCGAACTCGGTCCTGAACAGCCGGGCCAGGGTGCGCTCGCTCACGCCGATGCGCCGCGCGAGCCAGGCGGCGGTCCGTGGCTGCCGCAGATCCTCGGTCACCAGCGAACACGCCTGCCGCAGCAGGGAGTTGGTGGGGGTGGGCAGCGTCAACGGCTCGACGAGAGCCCGCCGCAGCCGGTCCCGCAGCACGGCACGCAGACGCCGTGCCTCCTGCTCGGACAGGCCCGGTTCACTGCACGCGATGATCAGCTCGCGCACCAGGGCGTCGACGGCCACGACGACCGGCGTCTGCGACCTCAGCAGCATGTCGTGAGCGGCGAAGCCGAGCGTGTGCACAGAGGTGTGCCCGTGTACCCGGTGCTGATGCCAGGTGCCCGCGGGAATCCACATGGCGCGCGCGCTGGACGCCACCCAGGACGCCTCACCCGTCCGCACCGCCAGCACGCCGGCGCTGACGTAGAGAAGCTGGTGATAGCCATGCTGGTGGCGGCCGATGACCTCACCCGCGAGGTGGGCATGGGTGCTGTCCTTGGGTTCCGCCGCCGCCTTCTCTGCCTGACTGTTTTCCGACATATGACGGCAGATTAACGGAAGCGGCGCACCGTGCGGTCCTGCGAGCGTGATGGCCATGCCCACGACGTCTCACACCCCGCGTGATCTTCCTCCCGCTGCCCCGCCGACGCTCAAGGCCCGGCTGGCCTCCGGTCTGCGCGGCGTCGCCCTCGACACCCGCCCGCTGGCCCACCCCGTCTTCCGGCGCCTGTTGATCGGGCAGAGCGCGGCATACGTCGGGACCATGGTCACCGGCGTGACCATCCCGGTGCAGATATACGCGCTGTCGCAGTCGTCGCTGTCCGTGGGGCTGATGGGACTGGCCGGTCTCGTGCCGCTCGTGGTCTTCGGCCTGTACGGCGGCGCCATCGCCGACCGGTTCGACCGCCGTCTGCTGTACCTGGCCTCGGCATGCCTCACCTGGGTGACCACACTCGCCCTGCTGCTTCAGGCAGTCGCCGATCTGCGCTCGGTCCCCCTCATCCTCGCCCTTGTCGCCGTCCAGGCCGGCGCCTTCGCCGTGTCGTCCGCCGCCCGGGGCGCGATCATTCCCCGCATCGTTCCCACGCCCCTGGTACCCGCCGCGAACACGCTGTACTTCACCGCCGGCAATGTCGGGCAGGTCGCCGGGCCGCTTGTAGCGGGCATCCTGATCTCGCTGCCGAACGGCTACTGCTGGGCATACGGCGCCGACGCCGTCCTGTTTTCTCTCCTGCTGTACTCGGCCGTTCATCTGCCCCCGATCATGCCGACCGGATCGGGGGCCCGGACCGGTGGGCTGCGCTCGGTCTTCGACGGGCTGCGGTTCATCGCTGCCGCCCCGGTGCTCTGGATGTCCTTCGCGGTCGACATCGCGGCGATGACGTTGGCCATGCCCACCGCACTGTTCCCGGAAGCGGCGCAGGTGCGTTTCGGCGGAGGGGTGGGGCTGCTGTACTCAGCCATCGCCATCGGGTCGGTCGCGGCGGGGCTGTTCAGCGGATGGATCGGACGCGTACGCCGCCAAGGCCGGGCGCTGGCCATCGCCGTCACCGCCTGGGCGGCGGCCATCGCCCTCGCGGGCACCGTCCACCACCTCCTCGCCGCCGCAGCCCTACTGGCCGCGGCCGGAGCGGCGGACCTCGTCAGCGCGGTCTACCGCGAGACGATTCTGCAGACCTACGCACCTGACGCCATGCGCGGTCGTCTGCAAGGCGTCTTCACCGTCGTCGTCGCCGGCGGTCCCCGGCTCGGAGACCTGCGCGCCGGCGCCATGGCCTCCGCCACCGGTCTCGGCGTCGCGTGGACAGGCAGCTCGCTGCTCTGCGTGATCGTCGTCATCGTCGGCGCACTGCTCGTACAACCGTTCTGGCGCTATGACGTCACCTCGGCACAGCCTCCGTCCCCTCTCCCCGCTACCTGACTGACCGCAACCAGGACCCGAACCGGCCCAACCAGACGCTGCTGTCGCAGAATTCGCCATGCGATCGGGCAAAGAGGACCGCACGGGGCTCCGGCACCCGGACACGTACGGCACACATGCGAGGGGCCCGGAGAATCCGCACAACAGCGCCACACGGACTGCACACAGGCTTTCGAAAGCCTCGTTAGCGTTGCTAGCTGCTCGATCCCACGTGCGAACGTGACCAGGCCCGGCGGGGCCACGGCAAGTCAACTCAGGAAGACCGCAAATGGACTACTGCTCCTCGTGTCGCCGGCATCTCAATGGCGCCCTGGTGTGTCCCGGGTGTGGTGCCTACGCTCCGGACATCGCACCGGCCACCGCCGACGGTGACGTCGTCCCGACCTGGGCCGGCATGGCGACGACGGGCACAGCGGTGAGCGCGTCGGTGCCGTGGGAGTACACGGCCTCGGACACGTGGCAGGACGGCCGTCTTCGTGACGAGGCAGCGGTCGGGGCCGGCCTGGAGGAGGCCCCGCAGACAGAGGCGTACGGCGACTTCGAGGGCGCGACGCCCGCACCGCAAGGGCGGGCGGCGCGGCGTCGCCAGCTGGCCCGCTGGAAGAAGAACCAGCGCCGGGCCGTGGTCGCGACTGCCGTCGCACTCGTCGGCGGTGGCCTGACCGTCGCTTCGATGGACCGGAACTCCGGCGACCGAGCACAGGCGGCCTCAGCGCCGGAGATCAAGACCATGGGCACCTCGGACGAACAGGCGGCTGAGCAGCCCCGCCCGTCGTCGACACACCCTGAAACTCGTCTGTCTTCGCACACTCCCCCCGCGCAGTCGCTCACGACCGACCTTCCGCGCCGGGAGTCCGCCACTGCCCCGTCCCACGTCGCGCCGCAGAGCGCTCGGCCGTTCGATGCTGCCTCTCCTCATCCGACGGCGACGTCGGCGACCCCGCAGCCTCGGACGGCCTCCCCGTCCTCCGTCGGAACGGTGCCCGACCGCACCACTGCGGCGGCGAAGGAGACGTCCGCGCCTGCCGGCTCCGATGGCACGGCCCCGGGCACACCGCAGGCGAGCCCCGCGCCGGCATCGACTTCACCCTCGCAGATCTGCCTGCTCCTGGTGTGCCTCGGTTGAATCGCGCCGAGCCGCGCCTCCCGCATACCGAGGCACGGCCGCCGGCTCGTCCGCGAAGGCACCCCGGCTCGAACCGCAAAGCGAGCCGAATCCACGACGCCGGCCGTGGCACACCCGCGCCGGCCCGTCGCGGTGCGCCGCCGTGCCCACCTCGTGCCCTTCAGGACGGACAGGCATGAAGGCGCAGGTCAGGCCCCAGTCGGTCTGGGCTCCTGTAGGTACGCCTCGAGCTCGGCGGCCCCGGCCAGCATCGCGCGCCCGCGGGCGGACAGCCGACCGTGCCAGTCGCGCAGGGCGGCCTCCAGCGGCTCCAGGCCGCCGGCCGCCCGCACCTGAGCGATCAGCGGGGCGATCTGCTCCAGCAGGTAGCCGCCCCGCCTGAGCTGGTGGGCCAGCCGGGCATCCCGCACGTCGGCCTCGTCGTAGACGCGGTAGCCGGTCTGCGGGTCGCGGCGTGGGCTCACGAGCCCGGCGCGCTCCCATTTGCGCAGCGTCGCGGGTCGGATCCCGAGCTTGCCTGCCAGCGGCCCGATGAACGTGCCGTCGATCCCAGCCACCGCGGTCGGCTCGGGCTCGGACGCCCTCGTGGGCTCCAGGTCGCGGAGGGCGCTCTCGACGGCCTGGAGGGTCCGGCGGTCGTCGAGGAGTTGGGCGTGGCTCTCGTCGATCAGGCGGAGCGCCTCCTCAGCCGCATCCTGGTTCACCGCCCGCATGATCGACGTCGCCGTCTGGTGGCCGTGGCCGGGCACCAGGGCAAGAAACGCGCGCAGGGCCCCCGCGTGCAGCTGGGTGTAGGTGCGGTAGCCGTGGGGCGTGCGACCGGCGGACGGAAGGATGCCGGCCTCCTCGTAGTTCCTGATCGCCTGCGTGGACAGACCGTGCCCGCGCGCCAGATCCACCGGCCTGAGCCGCTCGCCATTTTGAAGGTTTCGTCCCATGGGCCTGCCGTTATCGCGAAAAAGTTTCAACCGATGGTTCAACGATAGCGTTGAAGGCATGGCTACTGACATCAAGGACTCCGCCCAAGCCGTCGAGGCCGCCGCCGTCATGAGGCTGCTCCCGGCCCGGCCCCGGCTGCTCGCCCTGGGCGAGCCCACCCACGGCGAGAATGCTCTGCTCGACCTGCGCAACGAGCTCTTCCGGCAGCTTGTCGAGCAGGAGGGCTACCGGACGATCACGATCGAGAGCGACTGCATGATGGGCCTGGTCGTCGACGACCACGTCACCTCGGGCACGGGCACCCTCGACGAAGTCATGGAGCAGGGAATCAGCCACGGCTGGGGCACCTTCGCGGCCAACCGCGAACTCGTGAGCTGGATGCGCGCCTACAACGTCCGTGCCGACAACGACGGCCGACCCGCGTCCGAGCGGCTCCGCTTCGCCGGTTTCGACGGCCCGCTGGAGATCACCCACGCCGCGAGCCCCCGGCAGGCCCTCACCGCACTCCACGGCTACCTCTCGGCCCGGGTGGACGCGGGCCTGCTCCCCTGCACCGCGGACACACTCGACCGCCTGCTCGGCACCGACGACCGGTGGACCGATCCTGCCGCGATGATGGACCCGGCCCGGTCCACAGGGCAGTCGGCCGAAGCCGGCCAACTGCGGCTGCTCGCCGACGATCTGGTGGCACTGCTCGACCAGCAGACGCCGCACCTGCTCGTGACGACCTCGCGGGACGACTGGGACCGGGCGCGCCTGTACGGGCGCACCGCGACCGGCCTGCTGCGCTACCACCACTGGATGGCCGACACCTCACCGGCCCGCATGACCCGGCTGGTGGGCGTCCGGGACCAGATGATGGCCCACAACCTCCTCGCCGTCGCCGAACGGGGCCCGGCACTCATCCACGCCCACAACTCACATCTCCAACGGACCAAGAACTCGATGCGGATGGGCGGCGTGCCGCTGAAGTGGTGGAGCGCCGGTTCGCTGGTGAGCGCCCGGCTCGGCGAGGAGTACGCCTTCGTGGCCACGGCCCTCGGCACGATCCGGCACCAGGGAGTGGACACTCCGCCGCCGGACACCGTGGAAGGACTCCTGTACGCGCTCCCGGAAGACCGCTTCGTCATCGACGCCCCGCGGCTGGCCACCACCCTCGGCGAGACGCGGCCCGCGCCCCGCGTCTCCCCCTGGTTCGGCTACGCCCCGCTTGACCCGGCCCACCTGGCTGACAGCGACGGCATCGTGTTCGTCAAGGACGTCCCGCAGAGCCGGCCCCGGCCATTCAGCGGAATGGGTCGAGCCGACACCTGACGGCGGAAGGGCACTCAATGTGTGTTATCCGGCGACCGTGTAGGAGCGCGCTCCCGTTCCGGCGAGTCCGCCGCCGTCGACGATCAGGTACTCCGGG
>NZ_JBHVST010000155.1:0-17483 GCF_042885015.1 Streptomyces sp. NPDC058086
CGCGGCCGCTTCGTCTTTGTCTGCCATGACTCGTCCGATCCGCCCGGCCCGAGGGCCCGAGGGCGAGCCCCGGGCCAGGCTTCCACATCACGGACCTACACGATCTTTCAGACACGCTCGCCGTAGATCCGCCGCCTGCCCGTCGGCGTGATCGGTAAGTCGGTGCAGATCAGGCGGGTGCCTCGGCGTGGTGTGGCGGCGCCGATGTTTCCTGGTTGTGGAGTCGTGGCTTGATCCCGTCGGATTGCAGGTGGCACGGCTGGTGACCCGTGCGTGGTGTGTGAGCCTGGCAACGGGTGGAGGCTGGCGACGTCACGACTGGACGGTGAGGTGTTGGCGATGAGGAAGGCCTATCACGAGGAGCTGGATTCGATCAGTGACGGCCTGGTGGAGATGGCGAACCTGGTCGGCTCGGCCATCGGCCTGGCCACGACCGCTCTCCTGGATGGCGATCTGCGGCTTGCCGAGAGCGTGATCTCCGCCGACGAGAAGGTCGATGATCTCCAGCGTGACCTGGAGAACCGGGCGATCGCGGTACTGGCACGGCAGCAGCCGGTCGCCACGGATCTGCGGGTCGTCGTCACCTCGCTGCGCATGAGCGCGGACCTGGAACGCTGCGGAGTCCTGGCCCAGCATGTGGCCAAGCTGGCCCGGATGCGCTATCCCCAGCGGGCGGTGCCGCGCGATCTGCGCCGCACGATCCTGGAGATGGGCCAGCTCGCGCAGCGCCTGATGGCGCAGGCCGCTGAGGTGGTCATCACCCAGGACGTCGACGCGGCACTCCAGCTGGAGAGGGACGACGACCGCATGGACGAGCTGCACCGCATGCTCTTCCAGCACCTGATGGACGACCGGTGGCAGCACGGGGTGGAGACAGCCGTGGACGTCACGCTGGTCGGCCGCTACTACGAGCGGTTCGCCGACCACGCGGTATCGGTGGCCCAGCGCGTGGTCTACCTGGTCACGGGTGAACACGCGGATGAGCTGCCAACCGACGGGCCAGTGGCCTGACGTGGTGAGTGTGTGATCTCTGCCGTTGCGTCCTGGTAAGCGCGATCCTTGAACAGGGCGAGGCCGGGCTTCCCCTCCGAGTGAGCTGCCGTCCAGCCAGCGAAGAGGCCCAGCGGACCGTCGCCCTGCTCACGGCGACGATCCGGACCGGTCGACACCTCGGCCCAAGCCCCCAAGCACGGACGCCGCGCGTGCGCGGTGCGTGAGCGGATGGCGGAGCACAAGTCGTCACGGCCAGGACCGATGGTCATGCCGGGCGGCACTGACCTGCGAGGGCAGCACCACCCGGCACCAACGAACACCCGCGGTCAAGAATTCGATCCCACACCGAAGCCTCGGGGCCGGTGCCAAGGGTGCGGCGGGTGGTCACGGTGATCATCGTAAGGGCGGCCCTTGGCCGGAGGATAGCGGGAAGCCTGGCGTCGTACGGTGGGCACGTCGTCAGGCTCGCTTGGGCAACGGGCCGTCCGGCAGGTGGTTACGGACCCTTCCGCCCCGCCGGGGATCGGCAAGGCGGGGGCCGGCTGGGGTGGTTGGCGCTCCTGGTTCCTTCCCGTACGCGGCGATCCGCCCGCGGTGGGCGCGCAGTGCAGGCTGTCAGCCGGTGCCGCGCGTCACGACTGCGCCTTCGCCCAGGCGAGCCCCTTCAGCGCCATCCGGGCCGCCGGCGTTCCGGCCGTAGTCTGCACGTACCTGGAGAAGACCGAGACACCCCACCAAATGCCCGGAGATCTCCGAGACTGCCCGGACATCACAGCGACAGGACACGGACCGCAACGGGGGATGGTCAGCTGGCCTGGCACGGCTGCAAGACCGCCCCTCCATGCGCAGACCTGGGGTGGTATACATGCAAAGTTTATCTCTACCTAGCCCTTGGTAGAGATAGAGCATGGTTGAGAAGAAGAGTAAGGACGAGGAGCCGCCGAGTCCGCGTGCGATGCGGATGACGCCGCAGACACAAGCGGTGTTGCGGGCGTTGCTGGTGGATCCAGCCGAGGAGTTGTACGGGTTGCAGATCTGTTCTGCGGCGGAGCTGCCGTCGGGCACGATCCATCCGATCCTGGCCAGGTTGGGGTCGGCGGGATGGCTGGAATCCCGGTGGGAGGATGCCGATCCGAGTGAGCAGGGCCGGCCGCGGCGCCGGTACTACCGGCTCAACCCCGATGGCGTGGAGCGGGCACGGAGCGCTCTTGCGGTGGCCTCTGCAAAGCGCAGTGCGCTGCGTGCCCAGCAGCCGGGGTTTGCCATAGGGACGGCCTCGTGAACCGCGCACGTGGTGGTCTCGTTTTCTGTCTCTGTCTGGTCCCCTGTCTGGCCCTCTGGCTGAGTGCGGGACACACGGTTGTGGTCATGGCCATGATCGGTGGCTGCGTCGGCGGCCTGCGTCTTGCTCGTGTCCTCGGCAGTCTCGGTCTCACCCGCAGTCTCGGTTTCGTCCGCGGTTTCACCCTCTGCGCGGGCGTTGGCTTTGTCGGCGGGCTCGTTGGGGGCATGGTCACCTATTTTGATGACAGCGTCGGCGGCCTTGTTGGCGGCCTGCTCTACTTCCTTGCCCTCAGCGTCGGCTTCGGGCTCGTTCTTGGCCTGGCCGGCGCCCGCGCCCGCACCTGCGGTCTCGGCCTCATGCGCAGCCTCGGCCTTGCCCCGGGCCTGGTCCTCGGCATCGGCTGCGTCTTCGGATCGTTCGGCGACATTGCCGCAGCCTCTTCCGCCCTCGGTGTGTTCCTCGCACTGCTCCACGGGCTTGTCCGTGGTTTTGATGGTGTTTGGCGGGTGGCCGCGAGGCTCATCACGGCTCTTGAGGTGCAGGGGGCTGACCCGCAGCCTGGTGATGTGCCGGTACGGGTGGCGTGGTGCGCAGGATGGTTGGTGGGTTTGGCGGTGCGAGTGGTGCCAGTGGGGGAGCAGGCGCGGTACAGGGAGGAGTGGCGGGGGGAGTTGTGGGATCTCGCGGGGGATGCCGGTCGGCGGCGCCAACAGACGGTTCACGCGATGCGGACACTCATGGGTGCATGGCCGGTGCGGCGCAGTATCGGTGAGGGACGTCGGCGCACGGCGGGTGGGAGCTGAGTGCGGTGAGTGCCAGGACTGCAGTGGGTGCCGGGGTGGGGGCGGCCACGGGGGTGGGAGGGGCGGTGGTCGGCGGCTGGCCGGCTGCGGTAGTACTCGGTCTGCCGGTCGTGGCGGTTGCGGCGCTGCTGGTATGGGTACTGGTCGATACTGGCCGCACCCGCCGGATGGTCGATCTGATCCAGGCGGCCCGTACCCCGGTTACCCAGCCCCCGCCGACATCTCCCGGAACTCCGGCGCTGCCGCGTGCGAACGTCCGCACGAGGGAGTCGTCGGGGGACCTCTCCCGGGGCACCACCGGACTTGACCGCGATGGGCAACACCCTGGCGACGCCACCAACGACGGCCTCACCTGACAGCGAACACGTCGTGAAGCCTCGAGGGTCCGCTTGATCCTCGCCGTCCAGCTGACGATGAGCGGACACGCGGTACAGGAGGCGATCCGCTCCATCTCTGCTTCCGCCGCATGAACGCCTCCCGACCAGCCCGCAGCGAACTCATCACTGCTGCCCGCAGGCACGCCCAAGGCCCACTCGATGACCTCACAGCACGCGTCCTGGACCGGCCCGGCCGCAACAGCCGCGATCAGGGCTTCGCTCTCCTGACTGTTCACGCCCGCGTCTGCCAGGAGGGTGCGCAGTCGATGGGCGGCATTGCCGCCCGTGACCGCGTGACGGGCAACGCCGCCGGCGAGCCCCGAGAGCATCGGCAACGGCCACCACCCAGCACCGGGGACCGGGCGCAATCGAGCAAGCAGCCGGATCTCGGGGTCCGAGTAGTAGCTGCACCCAAGCGAGAAGGTGGCTGGCACCAGTTCGAGGGGCCCCGAAAGATCGAATCGTGCGTGAAAGCGCTTGGGACACGGGTGCAGGTGGAGAACCTTGCGATGTCCGAATCGATCTTCAGGGAGTTGTTCATGAAATTCATTCCATCTTCCAGGCCGCGGCGCGCGGTTCTGGTGTCCGCGATGGCGGCCGCGTCATTGCTGTCGCCGGGTACCGCGTCCGCGGCATCTGCTGCCCAGGTGCAGACGTTTGCCTCAGTCGGCAAGCACACCTTCACCGTGCCGAAGGGCGTCAGCCATATCCGCATCGTGGCTCTGGGCGGCGGTGGGGGAGGAGGCGGTAGCGGTGGCAACGACGGCGGGTCCCTGAGCGGCGGCGGAGGCGGCGGTGGCGGCAGCTCGGCCGTGGTGTCGTGCCTCATCTCCGTCAAGAGCGGATCGGAGATCCCCCTCACAGTCGGCAGCGGCGGATCGGGAGGCAAGGGCGGAAGCGACGACCACGGTGGCTGGGGCAGGAACGGTACCGACACCACCGTCGGTACCGGCGGGATCCTGGCATCCGCCGAGCACGGCTGGGAGGGGCCCGGCGGCAATGCATCCAATTGGCTCATGAGCGGCAACGGCACCCGCGGAGGAGGGGGCGGCGGCGAAGCGGCAAGCCGGTGCGCCGGCACCGAACGCACCATCACCCCGGGCAACGGCGGCGAGGGCGGCGAGGCCGGATCTACCAACTATCGCGGTCGGGGCGGCCACGGCGCTGAGGCCCCCCAGTCCCCCGAAAGCTGCCCAGCCGCCGGCATGGGCGGCCAAGGAGGAATCGGCGCCGGCAACGCCGGCGCATCCAATGCCGGCCATCAGGTGCCTTCCAACCCCGGCACAGAGGGGCACGACGGATGCGTGGTTCTGACCTACACCACGGACGCCGGTTCCTCCTGACGCCGCGGGCCAACGTCGCGTGTCCGCACGATGCTGCCGGGGCTGAATAGCGGCAGCGGTGGCATGAGGGACCCCAATGGGTCGGGGCCGATGGACAGTCCGATGCTGTCGTTCTCCCTGCTGGCCGGGACCGGCAGGCCCAGATCCTGCGGAGTCAAGGTCCCAATTCGTTCTTGAGCTAGGGGATCGGCAAGGCCGAGGCCGACCGGGGTGATTGGCGCTCCTGGTTCCCCCGTACGCGGCGATCCACTCGCGGTGGGCGCGCAGCAGCGCACTCTGCCGCTCAGCGGCAGGCTGTCAGCCGGTGCCGCGCGTCACGATTGCGCCTTTGCCCGGGCGAGCTCCTTCAGTGCCATCCGGGTCCCCGGCGTTCCGGCCGCAGTCTGCCAGTACGGGTGTCCGGCGATGCGCCGGGACAGCTCCTGCAGGCGTCGCCGGTGAGCGGTGGTGCCGTGGGCGGGCGAGGTGTCGGCGAGTTCCTGGTACGTGGCGTACCAGGCCGTCTGAGCTGTCCGTTCTCAACGAAGCTAGGCGCGTGTCAGCCAATCCAGTCGCTGCGCCGGAGGGCCAGCAGTACGGTGCCTTCCAGAGGGAACGAAAGGGGAGCAGTGGGGTCTCGTCGATTCTGGTTGCGAGCTGGCGTCGTCGTCTTATTGCTTGCCGCGGTTGGTGCAGTTGTCGCCGTACCGGGGATTGGCAAGTGGATGGTGGCAGCGGTCCTCGCGGGGCTCGCCTCAGCTCTCGGCGGCCTCGTGGTGCGCAGTGCTGATAAGGCCATCACACTCGGCCGTGACGTCGTGCTGGCGCCCACCCAGTCTCCTCCTCTCATCGTGAATGCTCATCAGGCCAGCCCACTTGAAGGACACGTCGGCCCTGTGCCCGAGGACATGACAGCGCGGCGCGAATCTCCCGGCTGGGTAGCTCTGGGGTCCGCCGCTGTGCATCTGACCGTCGAGGCGAGCGTTGATCGTGCCGTGATCATCAGCAAAATAGACCTGCACGTGGAATCAATTGGCGCCGTTCCCCGCATCGACTACGTCGGGCAGCCTCCGGCCCCTGCGCCCATGGCGTCGCAAGAGTTGCGCACCTTCGAAGCCGACCTGAGCGACCCGGCACCCACCGCACGGCCGACCGACGGCGTACCGAACTTCCCTTACACCGTCTCGCACCTGGACCCCGAGCGGTTCATCCTCAGGGTCACCAGCAGTACACCAGGCGATGTCACGTGGCATGTGGGAGTGCACTGGCTCTGCAATGGCCAGTCAGGCGTCGTGATGGCTGACCTGGCAGGTCAGCCATTTCGGCTCGTGAGCCTTCCGCGTACGCCGAGTTGAGCGCCGTGCTGGATCTGAATCGGATCGCGCTCCTCGTGCGAAGCGGATTGCACGTCAGGGTCTAGTCACATCCGCTTGCTTTGCACGGCGACTGGATCTGATGAGGCAAGGACTCGCATGGCTTTGTTCACGAGAACCGGCAGCTTGCGGTCTGACGGGATGTACGCACGGCGGCAGGTGACTGGAAGGATCATGAGGATGACAAGCAATGCTGAGCTGTCCTTCCGCATCATGGGCGCGTCCGCACGCTGGGCGACTGCTGGCCGCGCTGGCGGCGATCGGGGCAGGGGTCGCGGCCGGTCTCGGTGTTCCGGGGCGCGACCAGTGGGTGGGCTGCTCCTCGGTCCTCGCTGCGGGGACCCTGATAACGGCTTTCGGGTTCCTCGGGCGCCGCCTGGAGGCGGGCCAGGACGGGCTGCGGTACCGCACGGTGCTGCGGTGGCACCGACTGGAATGGGACGAGATCGACCGCTTCGAGGACGTGCGGGTACAAGCCGGCGACCGCCGCCTCAGCACCCACAACCTCCGTGTCGTGGCCAAGCTGCGCAGCGGCGAAGCCGTCTGGCTTCCGGTGCCGTACGCCGGCTCCGTGGACGCGTTCAGCTTCGAGGACCAGTTGCGCGACCTGCGCGCAGCACACCTTCACTACAGGCCCGGCACCCCATGACTACCTGGATTCCGCGTGCAGCCAGCTCGACGACGAGACCCCGATGGTCCGAGCCCGGCAGCGAGACGAAGTGCGCCGAGTTCACCTGGAAGTCCCAGCTCACCAGGACGTGGTCGATCTGGGTGCGCAGCAGCCGCCCGTTCTCCACGGGCCACGACCACGTTCGGGGCTAGCCCGCGAGCCTGGCACTGTCGTTCAGCTTTCCCGGCCCCGGGACTGGTGAGCTCGCATGTTCAGGTGTCGCCTATTCGCGGCCGAGTCCAAATGGGGCTCGCGCTGAGTGATCAGCGCGAGCTCGGCGGACGTCGATCGCCAGGACTACCGTTGCCTGGCGCGGACAACGTGCGAAGGCGCCCGACCATGCCAGAAGACACCAAGGCAGCCCTTGCTGTCAGGGGAAGTCCGGGCACTCCTCGGCAAAGCCCTGCGAGACGGGCTGCCATACGCCGTGGTCCTCACGCACGCTCAGTCGATCCGCTTCCCCCGCAATCTCGATCAGCTGTGCGATGGTCAAGGGGACGGCCGCCGCGAACACCCGCCCGAGGTGGTGGCAGTGCAGCATCGGGCGGAGTTCCTCCGAGTACGGCTCATCGGCGACCGCGAAGAGATCGGGCAGGGTCCAGCCCAGCGGACCTGCTACGGCAGATAGCTGCTGCCGGCGGTGCGGACTCGAGTCCCAGCGCCACACCATCCCGTGCAGCGTGCTGAGGGACAGTCCCATGAACGGCAGGTCCCGGATGCCGAAGCCGCGATTGCGGATCAGCGCGCCGAGCACGGCGGCAACCCTGGCCTCGGCGGGACGGCGGCCCGGCCACGCCGGCTGCACGAAGGGTTCTGGAGCGGCGACGCGGGGCAGCGAGCGGACGAAAGCCTCCAGCGCGGCCAGCTGCGAGTGGTCGCAGTAACTGACGCGGTATGCGAAATGCCTCATGACCCTGGCGTCGCGCTCCGGGGGAAGGAGTTCCGCCGGCACCGGGTGGCCTGCGACAACGAGAAGGTCGGCGGCCGGTATGCCGAGTTCGGTGGCAAGTTCGGTGAGCCGCTGCGGGGCGGTGTCAGCTCCACTCGCGGCGAGGCTGCTCAGGATGATGGCCCGTTCCATGTGAGGAAGGTAGCGGCTGGGCTGCCAGGACAGCCGGGGCCGCATGAGTTCGCGGTTGGGACTCACCTTCGGTGATCGCCCAGGGCGTATCGGCTCCAGGTTCCACCTGCTTCGACGACCAGGTGAGGGGTGGTCTTGGCGTGGTAGCCGAGGGCCCGAGCGACGACGGGAGCGGGGGCTTGGAGGAAGTCTGCGAGCCGATACAGCTGACCGCCCGTGGCAGCCGTGGGTGCGGAGCCCCGGGGGCGGATGAACGAGCTGGAGCGGCTCGGCGTAGTGGGCCCGGACCAGGGCTCCCGCGCCCGCGACGTCCTCATCCGGCTCGTCGAGGACATGGAGCCGGTCTTCAACGCCCTCATGCACGGCGAGACGATCTCCATGCGCACCGCCGTGGAGGCCGCGCTGGCAGAGCAGACCGACGAGACGCTGGTGCTGCCCATGCCGCGCGAGTTTCCGAGCTTCACGGTCACCAAGGCGCCGACCACGCCAGAAGCGCCAGCGGATGACCCGGACGAGGACGGCGAGTCGGAGCCCGAGCACTCCCGGAGTGTCGAGGGCACCGTCTACACCGCCCAGGAGTGGGAGGTAAGCGAAGACCCCGAGGGGGACAGGCCGTGGATCAACCCGCAGCTGCGCACCCGTGAGGGACGCCGCGGCTACCTGCGGTTCAAGCGCCGCCAGATGCGACGGCGTGCGCGGAAGACGTGGTCGCGTCAGGGGACCGCGCACGGCGTGTTGCCGCGGTGCGCGGCGAGAAGCGAGTGCGGGCCTGGGCGTTCGGCATCGAGGGAGCCAAGGCGAAGGCGGACCTGAACCTGGCGCTCGTCGCAGTGAAGGACGCCGACCGAGAACGGCGTCTTGGTCGAGCGCGAGGAGGTGGCCGCAGCCTGACCACACGTCGGAGCTTTAAGCGGTGGCTGAGTCCGTGGGCGGTTCCTCGTTCGGAAAGAGGATTGGGCTGAGCAGGTATCGCGCGCGGTCACTTGTGGGGTGGTTGGCCAGACGGGGTGCGATCGCGCTGCGCAACTCACTGATCAGCTCGTGGAGTTCGTCGCGGCTGAGCCAGACGGCGTGCTGGCGGTAGCCGACCAGATCCGCGGCCGGGTCGGCGTGCTCCTGTTCGAGGTAGGCATTGAACTCGGCGGCCAGCACGGCGAGTGCGACGGCGAACGCGCCGCGGTGATCGTCGAGCGAGAGTGACTTGACCGTGTCGGCGTCGATGACCGCCCGGTCCTCGCGCAGGCGAAAGGCCCGTTCCACCGCGCCCCGCACCCGCCGCTCCTCAGCCACTTCGAGGATTCCGCCCTTGGAGAGCAGGTCGACGTGCCGGTAGACCATCGCCTTCGATACGTCCGGCACCAGCGTGCACAACTGGGACGTGGTCAGCATCCGCCCGCTACGCATGGCGTGCACGATCCGCAGCCGCACCGGATGCGCCAGGAGTTCCAATGTGTCCATGAGCCAACCTTCTCGCAATCTGCTACCGTTCGCAAAAAATGAGAAAGGTGGCGGGGGATGGAACCGAGTCCGGTACAGAGTGCGACGCGGGTCGTCGGCCTGGCACGCAGCGGGCGCTTCACCGAGATCGAAGAGCTTTTCGCCCCGCGGCTGCGAGCAGTCGTGTCCGCGGAAACGCTGCGGACGGCCTGGGCGACCGAGACGGGCGCGAAAGGATCGATCTCGGAGCTCGGGCAACCGACGACCGAACAGCGCGAGCCTGGCCTCGTCCGCGTGAGCATCCCGGTGACCTGCGAACACGGGGGCCTGACCGTGGTCATGTCGGTGGACGAAACCGGCATGCTGCACGGCCTGCGCCTCGCGCCCCCGTCCACCATCTCCTGGACACCGCCGCCCTACGCGACCCGGAGCGGGTTCACCGAGCAGGAGGTCACCGTCGGCACCGGCCCACTCGCCGTGCCCGGCACGCTCACGCTGCCCCGCAGGCGCGGCCCGCGGCCCGGCGTCGTACTCCTCAGCGGCGGCGGCCCCTTCGACCGCGACGAGACCAGCGGACCGAACAAGCCGCTGAAGGACCTGGCCTGGGGACTGGCCAACCAAGGCGTAGCCGTGCTGCGGTTCGACAAGGTCACCCACACACACCCGGACGTCGCCTCCGCGCCCGATTTCACCATGTCGGACGAGTACGTGCCGCATACCGTCGCCGCCATCCACCTGCTCCACCGCCACCCGGCCGTGGACGCCACACGAGTCTTCCTGCTGGGCCACAGCATGGGCGGCAAGGTAGCGCCGCGCGTAGCAGCCGCCGAACCGTCCGTCGCCGGCCTGGTGATCCTGGCCGGGGACGCCCAGCCGATGCATCACGCCGCCATCCGGGTCACCCGCTACCTCTCCACCGTGAACCCCGGCCCTGACATCGAGGCCGCCGTCGCCATCGCCGCCGATCAGGCCGCACGCGTCGACAGCCCGGAGTTGTCTGCCGCGACGCGAGCCGAGGACCTGCCATTCGGCTTCCCAGCACCGTACTGGCTGGACATGCGCGGATACGACCCGGTCTCCGCCGCGGCCGGCGTGGACAAACCGATGCTCATTCTCCAAGGAGGACGCGACTACCAAGTGACCGTCGACGACGACCTCGCACGGTGGAGGCGTGGCCTCGCCCACCGCCCGGATGTCACGATCCGCATCTACGACGCCGACGACCACCTATTCTTCCCCGGCGAAGGACCATCCACGCCGACCGACTATGACGCGCCCCAACACGTCGACCCTGCCGTCGTCACCGACATCGCACAGTGGCTGGCACCAAACCGCGGGAATCTCACTCGATTCCTTCCCACGGCCACGGCCAGACGCCGCCGAAGCTGATCACGGGCTCCGGCGCGCCCTCGGGTCGACTCGAAAGGCCGGAGGCCGAGTACGAACTCACCTGGGCCGACTGGGAGAAGCTTTGGTAGCCACCCGCTACTCAATCCACAACTCTTGACAATTGCTCCATGCCGCGTTGTACGGCCCCTGACCAGGTGAGACGGTCGGGGGCCGTTTTGCTGCGCGGTGCCTGCTCGTGGCCGTGGATTTTCACTTGCAGGCGTCGGGTTCAGGACCTGCTGCCTGCCTCATAGCGGTCGGAGAGCGGGGAGGCGAGTGCGCGACCCTGTCACCGTCGGTGTCTTTCCCGGCTGGATGTCTCGATCAGGCGGCGCCGTACCACCCGCCCGAGGGGGCGCGCAGCCCGGCAACGCCGTCGGGAGTGCCGATACCGGTGGGGGCGTCGTATCCCGGGATCGCGGAGAAGGACCCCGCAGTGCCGGTGGTGATGTCGAAGAAGTCCTGCGGGTGTGCGTAGGGGTAGGAGTTGGGGAAGGTGCCAGGGGCGGGGTTACCGGCCAGGGCGTACATCCCGGCGATCAGCGGGGCGGAGACGCTGGTGCCGTCGGCGACGACCCAGCCGGTGGCGCCGAAGGGCGTGGGGAACGTGTCGTACACCGCGAAGCCTGCGGCGACGGCGGAGATGTCGGCGATGGTGCGGTTGGTGCAGATGGTGTCGTGCTGGAAGGCCGGCTTGGGCTCGAAGAGGGAACAGCCGCACCCGGTGCCGTTCCAGGCGCTTTCTGTCCAGCCGCGACGGTTGTGCGCACGGGTCAGCGTGGTCCCGCCCACGCCGGTGACGTAGGGGGATGCGGCCGGATACTGCGTAACGCCTCCGTTGTCACCCGAGGCGAAGGTGAAGGCCACGCCCGGGTGATTGAAGTGGAAGTCGAAGTCGCCCTCGAACGAAGCCTCCGGCAGGTACCAACTGTTGGAGATGAACTTCGCGCCCTGAGCGAAGGCCTGGTCGACCCCGGCGAACAAGCTGGGGACGGAGTTTTCGTCGTCTTCGACGACCAGGATGCGGCAGCCCGGGCAGGCGGCGCTCACGGCGTCCACGTCGATGGACGACTCAAATGCCCATTCGGGGTCTGTGGCAGACGGCGGGGTGGTGCCACCGTTCTGGTTGATCACGCGGAGGCAGCCGTTGGCCTTGGTGCACGGCGGGAGGTGGAACTGGCGGCGGTAGACGGCCAGGTCGCTTTCAAGGTTGGGGTTGTGGAAGGCGACGTTGATGGCCACTGTGCGGCTTCTGCCGTTGGTGCCGGACAGCTTGTAGGCACTGCGGATGTCGAACGGGCTGAGGCCCGGTGGCATCGCGCCCGGTGGAAGGGAGGCAACGGGCTTGAAGTTGGGATTGAGCATGGCCAGACAGGCCGCCCGATGCCAATTGGATGTCGGGCGACAAACACGCACGGAGGCCCGTGGTTTGGGCTGGCCAGCTGCCGAGCCGTGGGCCTGGACGGTCGCTGGACGGTGGCCGGCTGCCGAGCTCTGGGGCTGGGCGGTCGCCGAAGCTGCTGCCAAGCCCACTAGCACGAAGGCAGCGGCCAGCAGCGACCGGATCGGACGGGCGCGGAACATGACACTCCTCAAGGGCCGGACGGGCGGCACCGTGCTCGGGCGGGCTGTCGCCGCCTGACCTTTGGGCTCGCGTCCTTGGCCCGTCCCTCCCGGCTCTTCCCGCCGGTCCGCGCAACCCGTAGCGGCGTCTGCCGCGGCGCCCACTGTCGGCGCCCGAGTGCGAGACCGGTCCGAGCGGTGCCTGATCACCCGTCGGATGGCGTACGGAAACCACCCGTACAGCAGAAGAAGACCGCCACACCCGCGACACGGCCGCCCACACCCGGGCAGCTCTGGCTGCCCACAACCCCTCCGAGGGCCGCGTCACCATCCACCCGACCCCAGGAACCGACTCCACCCTCACCCTTGCCTACGACATCCTCGCTGCCCTCGACAAACCCGTACCCCTGACCGGCTACCGCCCCCTCGACCCCTGACCCGTCTGGACCCTGTGCTCCGCCTGGATCCTCGCCCTCCCCATCACCTGCCTGACCGTTCTGCGCGCCCACCTCCTCGACCCCCGCTGTCTGGGCGAGCTGATGGCCCTGCGCGCCAGGACGGGGCTGCGCCTTGCCTTGGTGTGCCATCACCGGAAGACGCCTGCTGCCCTGGAGCGGGCCCTGAGCCGTACGGACCACCAGCCCGCGGACGCGGACGCGGTCCTGTCCTACGGGGAAGCCGCCAGCGAGAGTGAGGACAGCCCGCCAGCCGCACTGTCACGGCGCTGGATCAACCTGCCGGCCCTCACCACACTGCAGTCCATCGACGACAGCGACCGCTGCTCCTGCCGGGCACCGACAGCCAGCGAGCGCGGCTTCACCCCTCCCGCGCTGACCCCTCTCGCCGAGAGCCAGATCGCCCGCCGCCTCCACGCCACCACCGCGCACCCGCACCTCGCGGCCGAACTGGCCACGGCCTGCTTCACGGCCGCCTCGATGACCCAGCTGGACACTGCCCGCGTCACTGATGCCGCACTGGACGCCAGCACGCTGATGCTCCACGACCGCAGGAACACCCGCCAGGGCTGCATGACCCACTCCGTGCCGGACTGGGCACGCCCCCTCCTACGGGCCGCGATGTTCACCCATTTCCTCACCACTGGCAGCAGGAGCGACCGCCTCTTCACCGACCTCCTAGGCTCGACAGGGCTGCCGCGCCTGACCGACTTTGCGGAACAGTGCAAGCTCCGCCCGCCCCAGCCACCACGCCCCAAGCGGCGTAAGAACACCCGCCAAAAGTCACCGCCACCCACCGTGTGGCCCCTCAGCAATGCCCACCACAGCACCCCCTGGTACATCGCTGAGGAAGACATGAGGGGTTGCCCCCAACCGGGTCGTGTCCCGCGACGTGGTGTAGGGGATCAAGCGCTACGCGTTCCGGTTCGAGACCCGTGGCGATCTTTGGAGACTGCAGCCCACGAAGCGTCCCGGTAAGGCGAGTTGGACATCCGATCGGGCATGGTCGGCGCCCCTGGCCTGCGGATTCCGGTGTCTTGATCCCCTACACCACGTGGCGGGACGCCATCCCCAACCGCCTGGCTACAGAAAGCGGGAACGAGTGCCCCACCGCATGTACTGACCGAAGGGCCCCGGAAGTTCTGCACGTTCCGTATCTCGGCCCACGCCGCGCGGCCATCCGGTCCGTGCCTGGCCGGGCTCAGCGGTTGCTTGGTGTGCGACGGCTCTATGCCCAGCGCATGCCGATCTGTGACAGTTGCTCGACTCGTTCTGGGGTGAGTGTCGCGGCTCGGGAGCGTTGGTTGCTGATCCAGGCGCCCAGCTTGATCTGCTGCCCCTCATGGTCGCCGCCACCGTCACCGCCGATCACGATGGTCTCTACGTGCTTCCTGGGCACCTGGAGGTGTCCCTCGCGCTCGTAGAACTGCTGGGCGGCGGTGAAGTTGAGTGCCCATTTGTCGGCCTGTGTACGGCGCGGCTTCGGTTTCTCCTCCTCGGTGGCGGGTTCGATTCCGAGGATGTGTTCGCACATCCACTGCTGGACGGTGGTGAGTTTGTCGAAGCCGAGCCGTTGGGCGCGTACCCACCGTCCGAGATCCTCGCCTTGGTGTACGACGTCGCCCGGCTTGGCCGGTAGTGCACCGCCGTCGTCCAGGTGCTGCCGGGTGAGGTGGAAGGCGCGCTGCCACTCCACGGGCCAGGTGGGGCACCACGATGGGTCGATCTCCTCCAGTTGCTCGCGCCGGTCCTCCGACAGCGCGCCGGACACCGACTGGACCGGCAGTCCCTCGGCGCGCTGCTGCTCGATGTCCATTGCCTTGCGGGCGGCGGCCCGCTGGTTCTTCAGCCAGATCCCGACCCTGTAGCCCTGGTGTGTGGCGTCGAGCGGGGCAAGGAGGTGGCCCGCCTTCGCGGCCCATCCGCGGGCGGCAGTGAGGCCTTCTTCCCAGGCGACGTCGAAGTGGCTCCAGACCATGCCGAGCTTCTCCAGCTGCACGGCGCGGTCTTGGTCCATGTCGCCGCGGGCGTAGAACCGGCGGGCGTCGGCCACCCATTGCCCCAGCGGGAAGTTCGCGAGCGAGGCCGGCCATCCTTCCGCCGCCGCTTCCTGCCCGGTCGGGATGCGGTACGTGAACGGCACGCGCAGGTCGCTGTGTTCGCGGGCGTAGATCACGGCGGCTTCCACGCCCCGGCGCCAGTGTTCGTGTTCGGGGTTGAGGACCCGCAGGTTGATGAACGCCGCCAGCTGCGCGGGGTCGCGTGGTGTGGAGAACTTCAGGAGTGCTTTGGCGTCACCGCTGACGCCCTCCCACGCTGTGCCTGGCTCCCTCTCGGCTCCCCGTTCGCGGCCTTTGGGGGACCGGCTGGGGGCCTGTGGCTCGGCGAGCTGCTCAACGATGCGGGCGTCGTGCGCGCGCAGTGCCTCGAGGAGCTTGGCGAGCCCGCCGTACGCCCGGCTGGTGAGCATGTTGTCGGGGGTCTCGCCGGGGCCCAGGAGTACCGGCACTACGAGGGAGGCCATCTTGCCTTCGCCGGGTTGCATGCGCAGTGCGCGGCCGACGGCTTGAACGAGGTCGGGCATGGAGCCGCGGACGTCTGCGAAGTACACGGAGTCACATCGGGATGTATCAACGCCTTCTCCGAGGACCTTCACGGACCCGAGGTAGCTATTTTCCACGACGGTGCCGTCGGTGGCGATGCCGTCGGCGAACTCGTCCAGCACGCGGCGGCGGTGCAGGGGCTTGTGCTCGCCGCAGAGCCAGTTGGCCCAGATCGTGCTCGGGTACAGCTCGGGGTCGGAGGCGTGCAGCTGCGCGGCGACGTCCGGGAGGCCGGCTGCGAATGCCTCGGCCTCCTTCACGACATGGTGGAAGACGAGGGTGCGCCGGAAGGACTCCTCCGCCGACGCCTTCACCAGCGCGGTCTGGAGTGCGGCGAGCCGGGCCCCGCGCACCTGCTCGGACCGTGCTTCGGCGCCCAGAAGCTGCGCGGCCTGGAGCTGGGTGTCGGTGACGTCTAGGCACACCACCTGGTAGGGGGCACAGATGCCCCGGTCGATAGCGTCCGACAGCGTCAGCGTGTGGCAGCGGCTGCCGAACGGGGAGTCCGGGGAGTCGTCCATGCTCGCCACGAGCTCGCCCGGCGCGCCCTCCTGGTCCTCGTCCCCGAGCTGCCACAGGCGCGGCGTGGCGGTCATGTAGAGCCGGCGCAGCGACGGGATCCGGGTGTTGTCGTGGACGACGGCCCAGGGCTTCCCGATCCGGCCGGAAACCCGGTGCGCCTCGTCGATCACGATCAGGTCCCAGCCCGTGAGGCCCGCGGTGTGCGCGCCCTCCAGGGTGCCGAGGCCGAGGGAGGCGTACGTGGCGAACACGGTGACTTTGTCCAGGGAGCGGGTCCACTCCACCAGCTCGTCCACGTCCGTGGTGTTGGGGAAGCCCACCTCCTCGCCGCGCAGCGAGGACACTCCGATCATCGGGCCCGTGCGTCCGCCCTCGCGCCAGGCGGCCTCGGTCTGGGCGAGCAGGTCCAGCGAGGGTACGAGGACCAGTACGCGTCCCGCGTGGAGCTCCTGCGCGCTGCGGGCGGCGACGAGGGTCTTGCCGGATCCGGTGGCCATGATCACCTGAGTCCGGAGCCCGCGCTCAGGCACAAGAGATCTTGCAGAGAATTCGAGCGCCTTGACAATGGCGTCGACGGCTTCCCTCTGGTGGGGACGGAGGGTTTTCTTTTCCACCGAAGCGTCCTTTCTTCTGCGGATTATTGTCGTCCCCGTCGTGGGTGTGCGGCCTGCTGCGCCAGGACCGCTCTGGTGAGGTCGGTGCGCAGCTGCTCGAGGAAGTCTCGGAGGCCGGTGGCTGTGCAGCGGTAGCCGCCGGCGTCGAGGTCGTAGCTGTTGCCGGTGAGGGCGCCGAGCGTGAGGTGGTAGATCGCGCCGCTGGTGTGGCTGACCGCGTACATGCCTCCTCCGCCGTCCGTGCCGAACACTGTCACGGTGTCATGAACGGCCCCGGCAAGCTTCTTGGGGTAGTTGCCGGCCTCGGTCTGGGACAGGAGGGAGGAGGCGTCATCGATCCAGATGCCACGGCCGAGATCAGGCAGGACGACAGAGCCGAGCTGGGCGTAGTACTCCCGGAGTACCTCGGCCGCTCCTGCGTGAACGAGCAGTGCGACAGCGGCCGCACCCTCCTCAGCGGAGACGAGACGTACCTCGTGCTCTCCGGGTGGGTAACCCTGGGCAGCTTGGAAGCCGGCCGAGAATGCGTTCGCGAGCCGAGCCATATCCTCACCCCACTCACGCAGATACACGGTGTCATTCACGACCAATGACCGCCCATCCGTTGGGTTGCAATAATTCCAGAGTCTATCAGCAGACACTTTTGATGCACCATCTTCAACACTGACCCATCGTCAAGTTCGAGCAGGTCCACATGACTAGGCATCACTTCCGCTCCCCATGAAGAGACCCACCCCAACCGGCCCTTACTGCCAGCCAGCGGGCCGCGCGGAGCGTGGCGCGCCAACCGCACGGAGTGCGGGGGTGACTGGAGCGCAGCGGAGGCCACCAGCCGGGCCGAGACCGGCTCCGGCCGCAGAGCGGCCGTTCATCCCTGGAGCGAAGCGGAAGGGATGTCAATTCGCTGGCGAAGCCAGCGAATTGAGCGGGGAGCGCAGCGAGCCGCCAGCGCTCCCCGCGGAGCGGGGAGCGCAACTCCGGTGCGCAGCACCGGAG
>NZ_JBHVST010000156.1:0-16909 GCF_042885015.1 Streptomyces sp. NPDC058086
CCTGGTGACCAGCCCGGCCGCCCTCTGGTTCCGAACGCCTCGGCGAACTCGGCGTCCGCGAACAACTCGTCACGGACCCGCATCGCCAACGGGTATGGTCCCCGTGCCGCCACAGCCCGCGCCACCTGCGCCGTCAGCTCAGGCACCTTTGGCCAAGGCCTCGGCCGCATCGACATTCCACACCCCACCCGCGACCGGGAACGCCAAGACGGCCACTGCTGTCCCGACCAACGAGCCGCCAGCCCCGCCGGGCTCGGAATAAGCCGGCAGGATCGGTGACACGGTTCTTACCGGCACGCGGGGTACTTCCCCGATCTCGACCTGCGTCCTGTGGACCGCATGTACTACATCCACCCGTACGTAACCTCGCACGCCTGCCAAGAGGAACTGAAGGAGGCCATCCAGGACGCTGCCGAGAGTATCGCGGCTGATGAGCTGCCTGAGATCACCGCCCCGCTGTACGAGACAGCGCCGCCCAAGCGCCAGCCCCAGGGACTATGGGCGGTGCGGGCCGGGCCGCCGGGTAGTTCCCTGCGGCGTCATGCAAATGCTGCACTGCACCCGGTCGCTGGGGCACTCGTCGGGCACTGTCACGTTTGGCTGACCGGGTGGGATGATCTTCTGGTTGATCATGGTGGAGGGGGTTGTCCGTGGGTAGCGCGCCGCCGTCGTACAAGGGGCACCGGTACCCGGCGGAAATCATCGCCCACTGCGTGTGGCTCTACCACCGCTTCCCGCTCAGCTTCCGCGAGGTCGAGGAGCTGATGCTCGAGCGCGGTGTCGTCGTCTCGTATGAGACCGTCCGGCGGTGGTGCGTCAGGTTCGGGCAGGGCTACGCAGGCGCGCTGCGCCGCCGCCGGCCCCGGCCTGGCGACAAGTGGCACCTGGACGAGGTCTTCATCAAGATCAACGGGGAGCTGAAGTACCTGTGGCGGGCCGTCGACCAGGACGGCAACGTCCTCGACATCCTTGTCCAGAACCGTCGCAACAAGGCCGCGGCTCGACGTTTCTTCCGCCGTCTGATGAAGAGGACCCGGGCGGTGCCGCGGGTGATCGTCACCGACAGGCTGCGTTCCTACGGCGCGGCCCACCGCGAGGTCATGCCCTCGGTCGAACACCGCTCACACAAGGGTCTGAACAACCGGGCGGAGAACAGTCATCAGCCCACCAGGCAGCGTGAACAGGCGATGAAAGGCTTCCGTAGTGTGGGCGCAGCGCAGCGGTTTCTGTCCGCGTTCAGCGGCATCTCACCGCACTTCCGGCCCCGCCGCCATCTGATGACAGCCTCCGGCTACCGATCCGAAATGACCATCCGCTTCGCGAGGGGACCAGGTCACCGGCATCGCGGGCCTGCCCGCCGAAGCCTGAGCACCGACCCGAGACCCGACCTCCGCCACGCCCTGACATGACGTCAGAAACCCACGCACTTAACAACGTGACAGCGCCTCGACGCGAGCTGGTACGCGGACCGCAACCCCCACGACCAGAGCTGACGACTCAACTACCAGCGCCTTGAGGGCAAGCAGGCCGGACAGATCGATGCCCTCCTGCCCAATATCAGCCTCTGACGATGCAGAAGGAATACCCAGCGGGATCGGTGAGCACCCACCGCCGGTCCTCATCCGGCTGGTGATCCGGCTTTAGCCCGCCCCCAGCTCCAGCAGCCGGGCCTCGGCGTCGTCCAAGTCACTCAACTTCACCTGCAGGGGCATGACACCTCCGTGGTCGACCAGCGGACTTTCGCGACGAACACCCTAGAGGCGGCTGCCTACGGTTGAGCGGGACGCCGACCGCCAACCTGTCCCACGCAACTGTAGGCACCGCAGGTCAGCGCCTTGCCCTGCCCACAGTTGTCTGGGAAAGGACAGGTTCCTCCAGGAGGAGCGGTGGCAGAAGGGAAAGCGACCTCGGCCGTACGACTGGCGCATGGTCACCCCGGCGGAAGCCGAGGCCTACCTCTCCGCGGGCCTGTACCGGTGGATCACCGCCGCGCTGGCCGCGCTCCACGAGGGCACGGGCACCGCGGGGCTGGAGGACGGCCACCCGCCCGGGAGCGGGACTACTCGTTAAGCCATGCCTGCATTGCGTCCTGCCCGGCCTGGCGGACGACCTCCTCAATCACGCCCGGGCCTTGGTTCGAGTCGGCCGGAGCCGGGCCGGGCACGGGGGCGGCAAGCCAGATGGGCGACCCACCGCGAGGGGCCATGGCCATCGGGAAGCGCAGGTCGCCGCACACCCAGAGGACTCCGACGCCGTCGGTCATGGACAGCCAGACCTCTTCCGGCATCTGACCGTCGAAGACGCGGACCACCGAACGGTCCGGGGCGAGGAGGAGTGTCCGTCGTTTGCGGGGTGTGGAAGTGTCACCGTCGATCTCCTCCACGCGGCAGGGCCAGGCCTGCCAGGGCTGTTCCTCGACGAGCTTCGCGACGGGGTCGGGGGTGTCGGCGCCGACGGCCCAGGTGATCAGGTCCTGCGTATCGGCCCGGGCCTCCTGTTGGCGAATTCGTCAGGCCATCACGGGCAGCGCTTCGAGGCGTGACGCCCGGGGGTCAGTAATCAGCCGAAATCACCAAAATACGCGCACCCAACTGGCTGAGCAGGGAGGCGAGTTGACGCCATCGCGTCGTGGCCTGCGACGCCGGTGCGTCGCCGTGCCCTGCGAGGGTCACCCGTGAGGGGGAGCCCCCTACTCGACCTCCTCACCCACCGCAGCCCCGCTGTTCGCGGGCCAGGCGACGACCACGGCCTCGGGCGCTCGCGCGGCGGCGCGCCCCCTTTTCCTCGCTCCGGCGGCGTGTTGGTGGGCCCGGCAGACGGTGGAGTCGATGTTGAGGTCCGTCGACCATGCCGAAGACGGCCGTCACCGCCTCGACATCCACGTCCTCGATCCCGTCGAATACCAGCGAGTCCCACAACGCTGCGTCGGCCTGCATGACCAGCACCATCACCGGCCACGGACTAGAACGGCCGAGGCCAGCAGTACCTGACGGGGCGTCACCACCGCTTCTCCGACAGCAAGGCGTACGCGGTCTCACACGAGGCCCACCCCACGCAATCGAACACCGCGGTATCCCTCCGCGACCGTCCCCAAGATCTGTGTCTGAGCCCGCTGACGGGCGCCCTAGCCAGGCGGCTTTGGCGCCAGACTCCTCCCATGTCTTGCAGTCGTTGCGATTGCCGGGCAGAGGGCGGCCAGACCCGGCATCGGCGACCGCGGAGAACGCCACCCGGTCCAACTCTGGCCCGCACTCCACACGCCGCCTGTCCACCCCGACATCACCGAAGCGGACCGTCAGGCGCGGGCCGACTGCGCCGCGGACATGGACATGCCCGTGGAGGACTCCACGGTCACACACACCAACTTGACCAAGATTGACCCCCGCGGTGCCGTGCCAAGGCCCTACGTAGTCAGATCATGAGGCGGGTTGCGTGCCGGGCCGCAGCGCGATCCACAGATCGTTGCTTTCTTGGATGACGTAGACCGCATCAGTCTTTGCTTTCCAGTCGGCGGGCACGACGTAGTAGCGACCGTGGCGTTCCAGGAGAAGCCTCAGGCCGGTATATCGGTACGGGAGAAGAAGGTTTTCACGGGGAAGCTTTTCTTCCTGGACTCCCGGCGGGGGGAGGCTCAGAGGCTTGGAGCTGAGGACAACTACGCTGGTCCAGTCCACGACATCGGCGGCGTGAGCCTTGGCATCTTCTTCGCCAAACTGCTGGGTGGCCTGGGTCAGTGCCCAGAACAGGAAGACTCCGGAGGCGAAGACGACTACGGCTCTGCGACGTAGTCCATCGGGGGGGTTGCCTCTGACGTTCCGGCTCTGTCCTAGCAGTAGCCCGGCCGCGATGGTGAGGGGTGCTGTCCACGCGTATGGCTGGATCTCCGACCAGAAGATCAACAGGAGCAATCCGGCCGCTGTGATCGCCGTGGAGAGCCAGGCCAGTGGAGTGGATGCTGCAGGTCTGGTGTGAGCGCGCCGGCTGGACCAGGACAGGAGCCTGGACAGTTGTGGGCCGGCCGCCACCACGATCAGGATGAGGACGGCAGCCACCAGGAACTGATACTTCAACAGCTGCAGACTCTGGAGTACCAACTCGGCGAAGCTGAAGTCAAGGGAGTAGAAGGAGAGGTGGAAGTAGCCGAAGTACTCGCTGGTGTAGATCGCTCCCAGGTAGAACATAAGCGCCGCGATAAAGGACGCCTGCGCAACAACCGTCTTGAGGAGCACCATCGGACTTGCCGGTGGAACTTGGTCCCTCTGCTGCTCCTCCGGCGAAAGATGCCGGCCCTCCGAGGACTCAGTCACGTGCTGCCAGGCGAAACGGGCTGAGGGGCGGCGGGATGGGACGGCGGGGAAGTGGTCGGCCGTGGAGCGGGAGACAGCGATGGCGCGAAGCCTGGGTGGGTGGTTGGGTCGCTGGTGCTGGCGGTGGGGGGAGGCAGCAGTGATGGGACCGCGTTCCCGCTCGGCGCCAATGAGGTCGGAGAGGACCCAGTTTCTGAAGCCGTCGCAGTGGCTGTCGGCCCCAATGAGGTCGGAGAGGACCCAGTTTCTGAAGCCGTCGCAGTGGCTGTCGGCCCCAATGAGGTCGAAGGTGACCCAGTGTCCGAGGCCAGCGCAGTCGGTGTGGTTGGCGAGTGGCTATTGTCCGGCTCGTCGGGGGAGGAGCGGGGGCAGGCAACTATGGTTGAAAGGCAGGCGGCAACGAAGAAGCTGAAAGTAATCGCCCGCCCATATTTGCCCGGCATATTTCCTCCTTGAGTGCGTGAGAGCGTAACGGCCCACATGCACGCAAGGCGGAAACCCATACCCAAACCCTCGCTACTTCCTTCGAGTGGCGGAGCAGCACCTATGGCAACCAGCGGTCCCGCCTGTGGGACGCGCGGGCCCCGGGGCTCAACTGGTAGTGCCGGTAACGGCAGGCGCCTGGCGGGTGCCTGCAGCCCCTTCGGGCGGCCTTCTGCGGGGCGAGCGATACGTCAAGCCCGTGAAGCGGAGCCCTCCCGTTCACCGAGGAACTTGTCGAGCAACTCCAAGAGCACCCTGAGGACGTGCACTTCTTGCTCGGGTGTGAGGTCCCATCCGCCCTCCCAGTCCGGAGGGCAATCTGCCGAATCTGGGCTTCCCAGACGAGGTTGCCGCTGACCTGGTGGTTCGCCATCAGCCACTCGCGCCAACCGTCCAGGCCCGGCCCGCCATGCCGGCGCGCAGCCTGGTCATAACCCACGATGAAGGCGGTCGCTCCGCTGAGTGTCGTGCGGCCGATGAACATGCCGGTCCGCTTGGCGAACTGGGCGAAGTACTCGCCCTCACTCATCTCGATCAGATTCGGATCCCCCGAATTCTGCAGCCTCGGCTGTCGACGTCGGTTGTCGGTCAGAGCTGACCGCTGATCCGCTGAGCCAGCCCTTCGAGGAACTCCTGAAGACTTGCAGTGGCAAGGTCGAATTGATCGAACCAGGAGGCGGTGGCGGACCTCCAAACCCGCCCGGAGCCTGCGAGCGCGAACAGATGGCCGCCGCCATCGCTGGCGAACACCAGGGCCGGCTCTTCCCCGTCGATCTGGATGGACCCGTACTCGCGGAAGTGGCTTGCGACCGTTGAGGGCGGGTGGATGAAATAGCCGCTGTCCACATCGGGTAGGGAGACCTCGTCGATCACCCAGTACATCGTGGTCAGGTCCGAGGGTATCGGCGTCAGTTCCACGAGCGTGTCCGTCGCCTGGTGACTCTCCTCCGTTGCGAGCGTGACCGCGTTCCTGCCGGGCGGGAAGCCGTGCCGCATCTGGAACGACAGCATCAGCTCGGTGAGTGCCGCACCCGCCTGCTCGGACCAAACCCGGACCCACTCAGCATCAAGCCGCTCATCAGCCACGGTCGACCTCTCCAGCCCCAGGGAACTCACCCTCCGCGAGCCCGGAAGAACATACCGGAGCGTTCACGCAACGCGGCCAGAGCCCTCGGAATGACTCATTCCCGACTGAGGAATCCCCGGACAGTTCCACATCCGCCGGACCCGGGCCACAAGGCGGGCGGCGGGGTCAACAACCGGAAGGACCGGGTGAAGACGAAACTCCACACCGCGGTCTGCGCCAACAAGGTCAGCCTCGCCGTCGCTCAGCGGGCGATCGTCACCGACTGGACGACTGCACTCAGGACGTTCGGCCTCGGCTGAGGCACGGCGCAGGGCGGTTGAGCAGGCAATCGCCCCGGCGGGGGGCGCCTTCAGCGGGAGACAGCGCGCCGGGGGCGCCTGGGTGACACCGTGGTCACAGGCCTGGGCCGTCGTCTATGCGACGCACAGGTCTTCTGCCGCGGTTTTCGGGAAGTATCCGGAGTAGGGCGGCCAGTGAGTCTGAACTCTCACTGGTGCGGGCCAGCTCCGCGCCAGTGTTAGCTGGCTGGCCTGGCCCTGCACCCTTTCGCGCAGCCGCTTCCAGATCGGCGGCCATTGCGGCTAGTTCGCGGGCCCTGTCTTCCAGCAACGACCAGTCACCGTCCTCGACCGCCTGGGCGCAGACTGCAACGCAGGTGAGCAGCGCGGCGTACGCAGAGGCGAGTTGCTGCTCCGCGGCTGTCGGGAGCATCCTGGCGCGCGGTACGGCGCTGCTCGGCAGCCTTGATCGCTTCCCGGAAACGCTCCACCTCGCGCAGCTCGGCAGCGCGCCCGGCCTGACCGCCCGGACTCGCTGTCTTACGCCGGGCTTTCGCCTTCTTGTCCTTCGGCCCGCCGTGGTCTTCGCTTGTCAGCTGGACGCGCTTGGAAGAACCGTCCCGACGCCGCTGCCTGTCTCCGCTGGTCATACCTGGCACGGTAATCGACCACTGTGCCGCCTAGACATCCCCCGGACGGCGTCGCCGAATACCTACTGCGTGGGCTGAACTCCGGTGGCGTGGCACAGGCGTTGAGGTCCATGTGTTCAACCAGTCAGAGATTGACCGGCCGTGCCGGGGGCTGCGACGGGCTCATGCCGGAGCGCGGAGCAAGAAAGCGGTGCGTCAGTGGAGCCTCTGGTGGCGTGACGCACCGCGTGAAGAGGACGGCAGCAGGTCAGGCCGGCGGCTGAGCTGTGGGCGGGGCCTGTTCGGCGGGCTGGTCCAGCTGCTGCTGGCGGCGCCGCTGTTCGTTGCGCAGGTCCTCGACTTGCTGGGTGAACGCGGCGAGCGCCTCGTGCTCCTGGTCCGGGGTGAACGCGGTACCGGCCGACTCCGAGGGTGAATGCGTTGGCTTCTTCCTCGATGGCGTCGGCGGTGTGCTGCAGGAAGTAGCTGCGCTCACGGTACTTGTAGTAGCCGGTGAAGGCCGCGGCCAGGGTGACGGCGAAGCCGATGATAACGAGGGTGATGTTCTGCCAGGTCAGCTGGCTGCCGGAGTCGAGAGCAGCGACGGTGGTGGTGCCAGAGCCGACCATGATGAGGGACTGCAGCATGTAGTGGACGCGCCGGTACCTGCGGCTGTCGGCCTGGTGCTGGTCGATGATCCCGGCGAGGTCTTCGCGATACAGGCTGCGCCGCTCCTTCAGTGACGGATAGACCAAGGCGCTGAGGAACTGCAGGGACTCCCGGTTCGTGCGGCAGTCCCTTCGCGCAGGTGTCGTGGTTGTCCCAGGACACGTACCGGCCGCCGCCTGCGGCGGCGTCGGTGAGGAAGCGGTCCACGATGCCGAGCTGGCTCAGGACCTCCGCGACTACCTCGATCCGGTGGCCGGCGGCCCGGTAGGCGAGGGAGGAGGCGCGGAAGTCGTCGGGGTCGGCGAGCGCGGACTCCACCACGGCGTCGAAGCGCCGGTCGTGGACGTGGGCTTCGACGGCTGCCTGCCAGCGCGCGGTGTCGGGGCGGATCAGGCCTCCGGCCGTACGGACGTCGGTGGCTAGAAGGCCGGGGTAGTGCCGGTGCGCGGGCTTGTAGAGGTCCCGGCCGACTCGCACGGCGCCGCCGCGCCGGTCCAGGACGGCCTGCACGAGGTCGGCAATCCCGGTCTTCCCGGCGCCCGGCGCTCAGCGACGCGCCGAGGGCCGCAAGAGCACCGGGCATTCGATGAAGGAACCGCCGATGCCACTCCCCTCAGCCCAAGGACGCCACTGGAGCCGGCGGAGCCGTGCGCTGCCCTGTCTCCTCACCGTCGTCGCCCTCGTCCTGGGCGCCGCACTGACCGGTCCCGCCCACGCCGCCGTCGCACTCGCACGCGTCGCCAACTACGGCTCCAACCCGGCGCGTTGCACATGCACGTGTACCGGCCGGCGTCCCTGCCCGCGAACCCGCCCGTGGTCGTCGGGCTGCACGTGTGCACCCAGAGCGCCCAGGTCTACGCGGACAACTCCGGGCCGCCCCAACTCGTCGACCGGGACAAGGTCCTGCTCGATGGCGCCGGCGCAGTCCGGCGGCAGATCGTCGCAGCCATGGTGCCCTGCCGCACGCTCCAGGATCTCCCCAGCGGAACGCGACCAACCTCGCACCAGCAGTCACGCATCTCTGCCCAGTCCACACCCCGGCATTGAACCTTCCCAAGGTGGCCAGGGGCGAGTCCGCATTCGTGACCGCACCCCCGCGTGACTCGCCGACATGCCCCAGTTCCGCTTCCGTACGCCCGGATGCGACGGGTGAGACGGAAGCGCATGGTGGTGTTAGGGGGCATCTCTCGCTGGAGGTAATGGCGATGGGGCATCCGCTCACTACTATGACTACTGCCGCAGTCCTACTGGTCTCCGTCGCCTCTGCGGGGGGCGTGGGGACCGCGGCCGAGGCACAGGCGACCAGGGCCTCTGCTCCGGCGACCCTGTGCACGTACCGTGACGCATTCCCGCCTGCCGGCGGCACCAACACCGGAGGCGCCCCGAAACGGTACCGGTATCCGGACAGCCCGTACGCCGGAGCCCGCTTCGACGGCTGCACCAACACGCTCAAGGTGTACTACGGCAGCTATTCCAGCCCCCGCTACGCCTACTACGAGGTCCGGTACACCGGTCCGTCACAGCTCGGCTGGTTCAGCTGGCAGATGCACATGGGGCCGAACAGGGTCGCGACGCTCCGCGCGCCCGCTCACGGCGACTGGAATTTCAAGGTGCGGGCCTGTGCGGCAACGATCGACGGCCCGGGTCCCGGCACCTGCACGGCGTGGTCGCCGCAGCTCTTCCTGCACGCCGTCTGAGCGCTCCGGAGCCTGCGTGGGCCCGCCCCAGGAGCTGTTCAGGCGATCAGGGTATACTGATCGTTTCAGAATGAATTGCATTGTGGGGCTTGGTAGTTGGGTGTTGTGTCGGCCGGATCTGTTGGGTGCCTGCTGATCTTGTGCCTGGTGACCTGTGGGAGCGTGTGGCCCCGTTGTTGCCGACTCGTCCGGTCAGGCGGCATCGGTATCCTGGGCGGTTGCCTGCGGATGACCGGGCTGCGCTGCGTGGCATCGTCTACGTGCTGTGCAGGGGCGTGAGCTGGCGGGACGTTCCCGCGGAACAGGTCGGCAGCAGCGGCGTGACGGCCTGGCGGCGTCTGCGGGACTGGACCGAAGCGGGCGTCTGGCCGCAGCTGCACGAGGTGCTGCTGGCCGGGGCCGCGGGCTTGTTGGACATGGGCGACGCTGCGATCGACGGCTTGCACGTCTGGGCGCTGAAAGGGGGGCTCACACCGGACCTTCGCCGGTCGACCGGGCCCGGCCTGGCAGCAAGCACCACTTGATCGTCGATCGGCATGGCACTCCCTTGGTCGTCTCGCTGACCAGTGGGAATTGTCACGATGTCACTCAGCTGATGCCCCGCTGATGGACGCGATACCCCGCATCCGCGGGGCGTGCGGGCGGCCGCGTCACCGGCCAGGCCGGCTGTTCGCCGACTGCGGCTACGACTACGACAAGTACCGCCGACTGCTCCGGGCCCGCGGCATCACACCGAAGTTCGCCCGGAAAGGCACCGTCCACGGATCCGGACTGGGGAAGACCCGCTGGGTCGTCGAGCGGACCTTGTGCGCCATGAGGCGCTCTTGCAGATCGTCGCAACGGCGCTGTGTGTCCTACGCGAGCAGCCTGAACCGCTCACGCTGTAGTCACTGGAGAGCCGGAGGATGGGAATCCGTCACGTCCGGTTCGGCGGGAGGCCGCGCGGAACAGGACCTGCCACGGCAGACACCTCACCGCGCGGCCGACCCATCCGCCTGGCTCCACCAGTTCAAACGCCTCCGGATCCGCTACGAGATACGCGCCGACCTCCACCTCGCACTGCTCCAACTCGCCTGCAGCATCATCTGCTTGAGACGACTCCGAACTCGGGCGCAGCCTGGAAGTCGTAGCCGAGTCCGTCGAAGGTGGTCATGTGTGGGTCGCCGTTGCTGCCCGCACATCCGTGTGCGGGACAGTCGGTGCCCGTCGACCTGTGCTTCCCGGGGAACGGGCGGGGTCTTCTTCGGGGGCTCAGCAGTCGTCCACGGAGTCTGGCAGCTGCGCTGGGCCGGACTCGGTACCGTACGTGGTACGTACGGGCAGGCCCCGGTACGTGCGGTACGCGTTCTCCGCGAAGACGGCTACGACCTCATCGGTCTGTATGCGGGGGGCTGCACGGCACGGGTTGAGGTTGAGGGTGCCTCGAGACATGTCCCGTGCGTGAGCCATCTCGTGATACAGCTGCGCGCAAGGTTCCTTCGGGGTGCCGTCGCTCAGCGGCCGGGTGTTTTCGCTGTTCCACGCGATGACGCTGCCGGTGCCCGACCCGTTCGTCGCCTTGTCCCAAGCGTCGTCGGCGGGCCTCGTGAAGGTGTCGCCCGGGTTCTGCGGCGTGCCGTTGTTGAGGACGATCTGCACCTTGTTGGGGGAGAACTCGAGGTCCCGCACGATACCGAGGGGGTCGCCGCTGCCGTCCTCGGCCCGGTAGGTGTTCATGCACCTGGCGAAAGCCGAGGCCGCGGCGGGGTCCACGCTGATCACGGCTTGGGCTTGTGGGGCGGTACCCAGAATCAGGGCGGCGGCGGAGAGGACCGTCAGCAGCGCGAGGCCCGCTGATGTGGGGGGTCTGTGCCGGGAACGGAACCAAGGGACGGGCGCCACGCACGCCACCGCTACCCCATCCAGCACTATCCCGGCCGCCAGCAGAACCGACGCAACGGCTACAGCACCATGACGCTTGAGGGCGCTCCCCATGGCTTGGCTCTCCTTTGGCATCCGAGGTCAGGACGACGACTATCAAGATCCCTGCTCTGGGGCGTGGCTGTGCTGGGTGCTGCCTCCAGGGGCTGACCGCACCACAGCGGCCCCTCCGCGCGAATCAGGCGCCCACGACCGCGAGGACCGTCATGACGTAGGGGATGGCGTCCTTCGCCACCTGGATTGTGCCGCCAATGTCGAGACTGGATTGAGGGGAGCAGTACGCCCTGTAGCCCGAGGCCGCGTCCCACGCCGTGGGCAGAGTCTGCAGCCGCCCAGGCTTCTGCCAGTTGAAGTCGCGGGACGGGCCGAAGATTGCGCCCATGGATCCCCTGACATCGAAGATGTAGGTATCGCCCGTATTGAAGCGGACAACACAGGCCTCACTGAAGTTGTATCCGATGCCGCCTGAGTTGCGCACGTGTCCGGTCCAGTTATACGTCCCGTTGGAGTGCAGGGTCAGTTCTGACCAGCCGCCGACCGGGACACCGCCATTGAATCTGATGTCGCGGCTGACGTTGAAGGTGTCGGTGTATTGAAGGAGGGTGACCGACCCCGTGGGTGCCGTGTGGGCAGCTGGCCGCGCGGCATACCCTGCCGCAGCTGGGGTGGCCGGCTTCGTCGACAGGCCTGGATCGGCCGCGGCCGCCGTGGCTGGCAGGACGATGCTCCCTGCCAGCAGCACTGAGGCAAGGGCCGTTGCGCCATAACGCTTGCGAATGCTCACCATGGCTACGTACTCCCTATAACTCCTGGATGCCTGACCGAGCTTGCGCCACCCGGAAGGGCGGCTGTCCGGCTCGAAGGAACCGACGCGCCTCATTCGCACCATCGATCTAATCGCTGATCAGCGGTCCGGTATCTTCTAGTGAGACCCAGGTCGTGGAAGATCGATCCGACGTAGAGAAGTTCCGGAACGGGCTTCAGACCGCGTTGTAGACCTTGCAACGTCCCGAACGGGTAAACCCTGCGCGAGTGGTCGAACAGCAGCGGCGGCTCCGCTTCGCGAACCAGTTCCGTGGCCTCCGCCGCCATTCGCGTATCGGGGATTCCGTGCCCGCGATCGCCTCAGTCATACCCGTCCGCAACGCTTGGACGCGCGATGCTTCTACGGAGCCATCGGGGGTGTTGGTTCGGGTCGGCGGTAAGCGCGGGTGCTCACCATCAGTACGTCCTACCAGTCAGCATTTCACCATTGTCAGTGCCTGTCCTGTCGAGTCGGCCCAACGTCGCTTCGGGTGAGCGCGCACGATCGTGGAGTCCACCGAAACGGCCCAGTTGATGTCCTCGTCCGCGTCGGCCTGGGCCATCAGCGCGGTGAACACCCGCTCCCAGGTGCCGTCGGCGGCCCACATCGGCAATCGGTTGTAGACGTCCCGTCAGCTGCCGTACTTCTCCGGCAGGTGCACCCACTGCGTTCCGGTCTGGAACTTGAAGGCGATCGCATCGATCACCTCACGGTGATTACGCCAGCGGCCACCCCGCTTCGGCGTCCGGTCGGGAAGCAACGGCTCGATCAGCGCCCACTGCGCGTCAGTCAATGGCACACACGGACCAACGATCCGATGAGGGGTCGGAAGGGCAACGGACCGTACTGGCAGCCAAGTTCAGGGCGATTCTCACGCACCTCGATGAGTAGCAGCGTCGCCTGTTGATAAGGGCGGAGGCCCAGTCCCTCGGTCACGGCGGGATCAGAGGGGTCGCCCGCGGCGCCGGTGTCCGGGAGGCCACGGTGTCTGTCGGAATGCGGGAACTCGACTCTGGAGAGGCCCCGTCGGGACGCATCCGCCGGCCCGGCGGTCCGTGCCCGCCTGTATCACCTGCTCTGGAAAGCCCGGCACAGCCAGCGTCCGAGTAGAGCAGCTTCTCGGACGGCATGACGCATTGCGAGGTCGTTGGTGTGTGGCGACATGACAGCCCTTCGGCGGCGTGAATGACCGGGCAGCGGCCGACTGACGGGAAGCGCGCTGAGACGAGGAACCGCAGGGGACCAGGTATCGCACCCTTGAGGCCAACCGCCTGTCCGCCCGGGCGGACAGCAGGCCTTCGGGCTGTCCCAGCCAGTACTCCCGCCCGGGAGATAGCATCAACTGGCAGGAGCAGCTGGACAAACTCCGCCCGATCGTGGCGTGCAACCCGGGGACGTAGGCATGGCATGCGTGCATTGCCCATACCTCCGCGCCGAGATATGCCTCGCTCCAGTGACGATCCCAACGGGATCGGGCGGCCTCGTCTTTGGCAGCAATCCGGAGATAGCCGCGCTTCTCAAGACTCAAGCCGACGGGCGAAGGGCGCTTGTCGAACCGCCGTGCCCCTAGAGTGATTTGTTGGATCGCCGACGGTAATGTGAAGATCCGGGCAGGGGGGCCTACTTCCGTAGCGTTGGTCCCTGGTGATTGTTGGCCATCTCTATGCTGTGGGTCCAGAGCTCCGGTTGCATGCACTGAGCGTCGGGTGTGTCCTGGAATTATGTGGATTGGCGGCCTCGCCGTTCCGTTCGATGCAGGTTTCGCATTCAGCATCCTTGCCGCTGAGATTGCAGGGACGTACCTGTGCAGAAGGGCCGGGCCCCTATGGTTACTGGGCCAAGAAGAGTTCACTGGCCCCTTTCTCTGCGTTAGAAGGAGCCGTCATGATGAGAAGACGTCATTTCGCACTGCCGCTTGCGACGGTGGTGATAACTGTGGCGGTCACCACGGCCATCCCGGTTCCGGCGCAAGCCGCGCCGAATGCGCTGCCGACATGCTCCGGCGCGTCGTGCAATGGACTCGATCCCAAACGGACTGGCTGTAGCGCGGATGCCCGGGCGGTTTATGACGAAATATTCCAGGGCCGCGTGATCCGGTTGAGGTATAGCCGAGCCTGCCGAGCGGTCTGGGCGCAGCTCTGGTACGGGAAGCCGGGCGATAAGGCGATAGCACAGGGTGATGACGGGAACTCCCAGAGCGAGGTGATTTCATCGGACAACGGTTACACGCTGATGGTGAACGACCTGGGTGTGACGGCCAGGGCGTGCGTCGAGATCGGGGCCCCTGCCATGAAGTGCACGGGCTATTGGTAGCTCTCCCGTGAGAAGTCCGGAGGGCGTGCCCCAGGCTACTCACCTTGATTGGGTGATGTCGGGCTGTTCGCCTGAAAGTGTCTGGAGTGGGTGTGTAGTTGTGGGTCGTGAGATACGCGCAGGGTGGTGGTTTGACCGACGCCAAGAGGGCTGCGAGGGAGCGAGTGCGGCTGGAGGCAGTCGGTCGCTTCGAGTGTGGTGCGAGGAGCAGGGATGTCGCTGAGGTTGATCCCCGGGGGTGGACACCGGGTTTCATGCGACGAGTGACAGCGTATGTGACGTGATCAATTGCTGTTTGTATTCGGCTGGCGTGAGGTAGCCGAGGGCGGAGTGGCGGCGGCGCCGGTTGTAGTACGACAGCCACCTGAACAGCTCCAGCCGTGTCTGCGCCTTCGAGGTCCAGCGCCTTCCGTGCAGCAACTCGCGCTTGAGGCCCTGGAAGAACGATTCGGCGAGGGCGTTGGTGTGTCCAGAAGGTGATTGTGAGGTTCTGATGTAGAAGACGGAAACGAACAGTCGCCATGCTGTTGTGGAGATGAAGGTAGATCCTTCGACATCGGCATGCAGGTGCAGGTGTCAAACCACCATGAGCTGCTGCGGTGAATGAGCCGTGGTAGTGAGCGTCATGGAAAAGCCGTACTGAATACGGCAGGTGGGGGCTGAGAAGGCGAACGCAAGTGAACCGCTGATGACGTGTCGTAAAGCTTAGATGACATCAAAACCAGGGCCTCAATGCTGTCCTGGAACAAGCCAGACGGGAACCTGTCTACTGGTCTGGCGGTGTTCGGCATGAAGGTGGCGCGAGCTCAGTCCGGGCTTCACAACGGAACTGGAGAACTCCTCGACGCGAAACCGCGATCCACGGGTTGACGTGGCTTGCGAGAGGGAGAGGCGCAAGTGGCGAAGAGCCATGAGAGCCGGAGTACCGGTCGCGCGTCGGGAGGGCGGAACGTCCCGTAGTAGTGATGAAACCTCCGTAATAGAGGCGGAGCGAAGGGGACGTGTTGTTGGGTGTCGATCGGCGATCAACCAGAGATGGGAGGAATCGGATGGTCGAGACGAGATCAGCGAGCAAGCCGTTTGATATTCCGAAGCGGCTGATCTGGAACGCATACCTGAAGGTCAAGGCCAACAGGGGAGCGGCTGGGGTGGGCGGGCAGTCGTTAGCGGAGTTTGAGCAGGATGAGAAGAACAACCTGTACAAGCTGTGGAATCGACTCTCCTCGGGAAGCTACTTCCCACCACCCGTGAGAGCGGTTGACATTGCCAAAGCCGGCGGTGGGACTCGGAGCCTTGGGGTTCCGACCGTGGCCGACAGGATCGCCCAAACGGTAGTGGCCATGACATTGGAGCCAGATGTGGAGCAGATCTTCCATCGGGATTCGTATGGCTATCGCCCGAGGCGGTCCGCGCTGGATGCGGTGGAGATGTGCAAGCAGCGGTGCTGGAGGCATTCTTGGGTGATCGACCTCGACATCCAGGGATTCTTCGACAACGTGCCGCACGCCCCGATCATCGCGGCAGTGGAAAGGCACACCAATCTCTCGTGGGTTCTGTTGTATGTGAAGCGATGGCTTGTCGCCCCCGTGCAACAGCCCGACGGAACGCTCGTCAGACGGGAAAAGGGAACCCCTCAAGGATCTTCCATTTCACCGTTGTTGTCGAATCTGTTCATGCACTACGCCTTCGACGCGTGGTTGGCTCGGGAGTACCCGGCGATCAGGTTCGAGCGGTACGGCGACGATGCTGTGGTGCACTGCGTCAGTGAGAAGCAGGCGAACTTCGTCCGCAACATCATCGAGCGCAGGTTGCTGCAGTTCGGATTACGTCTCCATCCGGAGAAAACCAGGGTGGTGTACTGCAAACAGGAAGGTCGTGAACGGGAGTTCCCAGTCACGGAGTTCACGTTCCTGGGGTACACCTTCCGTCCTCGGGCGGCCCGCTTGCGGGATGGGAGGCTGAAGACCGGCTTCCTTCCCACAGTGAGCGAAACAGCCATGAAGTCCATGGCGAGGACTGTCCGGAGCTGGCGACTGGGTCGCTGTACCGAGCTGAGCTTTCGGGAGATCGCCGCGATGATCAACCTCGTCGTGGCGGGATGGATCAACTACTATGGGCGCTTCTACAAGTCCAGATTGATCAGGTTTCTGGAACAGCAGATCAACCCGTTCCTGGTGAAATGGGCCCGGAGGAAGTACAAACGGTATCGCCATGCCTCAAGGAAAGCCCGGAGAAGACTGGCTGAGATCGCCTCAGCATTCCCGGGCATGTTCGCCCACTGGAAGCATGGCGCGTTGCCCACTGGTTCAACAATGGGAGCCGTGTGAGTCGCGAGGTTCACGCACGGTTCTGAGAGCGGCGGTGGGTGAGATTCCCGCCGCCGACTCACCTCGTAACTTGAGCCGACGCGGCCCATGCTGCGGCGGATGCCGTGCCGGCGGCAGACCTCGGCGAAGGCGGCCGATCCATATTGCGCGCCCCTGTCCGTGTGAAAGACGACGCCGTGGACCGGGCCTCCGCGGGCAGCCACGGCCATCTCGATCGCGTCGGTGACCAGCGAGGTGCGCATGTGGTCCGCGATCGACCAGCCGATCACGCGCCGCGAGCAGATGTCGATGACCGTGGTGAGATACAGCCAGGTCGAGCCGACGGCGACGTACGTGATGTCGCCGCACCACTTGGTGTTGAGCATGTCCGCCGTGAAGTCACGCATCACCAGGT
>NZ_JBHVST010000157.1:0-16573 GCF_042885015.1 Streptomyces sp. NPDC058086
GGCCGGGGCCCGCCGTCGTCCGCTGCGCGAGGGGGAGGGGTTCACCGCCTTGGCTCCCGTCGCAGACAGCGACCTCGCACGGGGAGGAGTGGCGGGGCAAGGGCCCGCGGACACAACGTCCGCCGACGTCCCCTGTTCGCTGGAGATCCCGCACATCTGACTGGGCATCACATGGCGACAGTCGGCGAGTGGGAGTGGCCGGAGGCTGCGGTCCGCAGGGCTACGGGTGCAGTATCACCTTCGTGTAGCCCTCGATCCGCTTGTCGAACTTGTCGTAGCCCGACGGCGCCTGATCCAGGGGCAGTTCGTGGGAGACGACGAAACTGGGCTTTGCCCTGCCCTCGATGATCATGTCGCGCAGGTACCGGTTGTAGCGCTTCACGTTGCACTGTCCCGTCCCCATCCGCAGGCCCTTCTCGAAGAGCTTGCCGATCGAGACGAGGAGCATGCCCTGCTTGGCCTGCTCGTCCGGGCCGCCGGGGTCTGAGGGCACATAGAGGCCGGGCACGCCGAGCGCTCCGGTGGCTCGAACCGTGCCGACGAGCGAGTTCAGGACGGTCGCCGGTTCCTCGCGGTCCGTGCCGTGCCCTGTCGCCTGATAGCCGACGGCGTCAATGCCCTTGTCCGTGCCGATGCCGTCCGTCTGGTCCTTGATCTGCTCGATCGGGCTGCCCTCGGAGAAGTTGACCGGAACCGCGCCTATCTCCTCGGCCTTCTGCAGCCGTTCGGGGACCCGGTCCACGACGAATACCTTCTTCGCGCCGCGCATCAGAGCCGAGTAGGCGGCCATGAGTCCGACAGGCCCTCCGCCGTACACCGCGACGCTCTCGCCCGGGCGGACCTGGGCGAGCTCACAACCGTGGTATCCGGTGGGGAAAATGTCGGCGAGCAATATGAAATCACTTTCGTGCTCGTTTCCCGGCGGCAGCTTCAGGCAGTTGAAGTCGGCGAAGGGTACGCGCAGATATTCGGCCTGGCCGCCCTTCCAGGGGCCCATGGCGACGTATCCGTACGCGCCGCCAGCGAAACCGGGATTGACGGTCAGGCAGTAACCGGTGAATCCCTCGACGCAGTTCATGCAGAACCCGCAGGCGACGTTGAAGGGCATGACCACGCGGTCGCCCTCCTTGAGTGAGGTGATGCCCTGGCCGAGTTCTTCGATGATTCCCATGTTCTCGTGGCCGAAGACGATGCCGGGCTCGGCAGCGGTACGGCCCTCGTACATGTGCAGATCGGATCCGCATATCGCGGTGGAAGTGACCCGTACGATCACATCGTTCGGATGCTGGATGCTGGGCTTTTCAACCTCTTCGACCGCAACGCTGAACGGCCCTTTGTAAACGACGGCCTTCACGGCTGCCACCTCCGCTCGGTGACGCATGTATGTGATGTCCACGCCCCCGCCCGTATTCTCCGCGTGACCCATCTCTCATGATTCTCCGTCCTGCACGATCGGACAAGCCGGTAACGTCGATGTGAATAACTGCCCGGTGCCGTGCAGAGAAAAGCAGTGGAGAGGGAGGCCGAAAAATGTCAGCACAGCGACTGGGAACGCTGCTTGTCCCCGTGCCGGGTTTGTCCGGCACTACCTACCCGCCGGGAACGACCGTGACGGTCCGCGGCCGAGGCGCTACGGTCGACGCCTTCGTCAACGGCGACTGGCTTCCCCTGTCATGGTGGGAATTCTCCGACGGTCTGCGCGAGGACATCGCCGACCGCTGACCTCTCCCTTGCATGGGGCCCGCCCTCATCGGTTTCCGGACGGGATGCTCCGGCGCGACCGTCGGCCCCGCTTCTGACGTGAGAACCACGAAGCTCCCGGCAGTGAGCTCTGTCTCTGCCGGGAGCTTCGCGTGTCCGCCCACCCGTCATGGTTCGGGGAGAGGGCGCCCGTGTCGGAGGTTCCTCAGTTGTGGGCCCCGGCAGGCTGTCCGCAGGGGCCGGTGTTCCTGGCCCGTCCCGTGCGGAGCCGTTGCGCGGCGAGCGCAAGGGCGCTGAAGGCGATGACGGCCGCGCTGTAGACGACCGAGGTCTCGTGCAGGCCGACGTTCGTGGTGGCGATCCCTGCGGCCACGGCCGGGATGCTGAAGGCCAGGTAGGAGATGACGAACGCGACCGCGAACAGTTCGCCCCGCTCGGCAGGCTCGGCGATTCGGGCCAGTGTGCCGAAGCTGGCCAGGGCCGAGCCACCGAAGCCGATTCCGGCGATGGCGGTGCCGGCTGCGGCCATGGTGAGCGAGTTCGCCTCCACACCGCCCAGAGCCACTGCCGTGCCGAGGAGCAGCAAGGTGGCCGAAAGCGCGAGCGTGCGCTCGGTGGGCCAGCCGCGCAACGCGAACGCCGTGATCGAGGCGGGTGCGCAGAGCAGGGTGACCACGAGGCCGCCGATGACGTGGCTGGAGAGGCCGAACAGGTTGGCGGCCACTGACGGACCGAGTGAGAGATACAGTCCGCCCAGTGCCCAGCTCGCCACCAGGATCGGCACGAGTGCTATCAGGTCCGTGCGCAGTCGCGGAGCAACGCCGAGACGCGGCTGAAGCGACCGTACGACGCCGGGCCGGCGCTGTGCCGTCTCGGGCATGAGGGCGACGAGCAGACCGGCGAGGGCCAGAGCCGCGAGCAGCAGACCGTAGACCAATCGGGTCGGGTGCGGCCCGTACTGCGCAAGGACGCCGCAGCCCAGTGCGCCGAGGCCCAGCCCGAACGTCGGGGCCGCACCGGTGATGACGCCGGCGCGGTGCGGCGCGTGGGGCGGGTTGAGATCGACCAGGGTCGCGCCGAGTGTCGTCATGGCCGCGCCTGTGGCGACGCCCTGGACGAAGCGGGCCGTCAGAAGGATCGAGACGTCGCCGGCGACGATGAACAGTGCCATCGCCACCGCTTCGAGGGCGATGGCCGAGGCCAGGACCGGTCGGCGGCCGATGTGATCGGACAGTGCGCCGAGCACGAGGAGTGCCGCGATCATTCCGACGACGTACACCGCGAAAACGGTGGTCAGTGTGGTCGCAGAGAAGCTCCATTCGTGCTGGTAGATGACGTAGAGCGGCGACGGCGCGCTCGATGCGGCCATGAAGAGGACGAAGACGGCCGCGATGGAGGCGAAGGCCATCGGCCGGCTCAGCCCGCGCCGCACGCGACCGGACGGGTGGCCGCCTGGGGCTGGGGTCGACGGGATCTTCTTGTGGGACGTGGGTGCGTCAGACATGCGCTCTCTCCGAATGCAGTGATCACTGCGTTAGTAGTCCTACCCTAACGCAGCGATCAGTGCGATAATTTCCGCATGACCGAAGCAACAGTCCAGCCCCGTCCCGGCGGCCGATCCGCGCGGGTGCGCGCGGCCGTTCACCGCGCGGTCGGGGAGCTGCTCGCCGAAGAGCCGGCCGAGGTGCTGACCATTCCCGCCATCGCGGCGCGCGCCGGCGTGCACGCGACCACGGTGTACCGGCGGTGGGGTTCAGTGGCGCAGCTCCTGGCCGACGTCGCCACCAGTCGGTTCAGTGGCGATGTCGTGGTGCCGGACACCGGCTCTCTGGTGGGTGACCTGGAGCGGTGGACGGGCGATGTCGCCACCGACCTCGCCGATCCCGACGTCCTCGCCCTGATGCGGGCGACGATCGGCTCGGGTCCGGAGGGCGGCAGCGCCTGCACGGCCGACCGGCACGCCCAGCTCGGGGCGATCATCGAGCGGGAGCGCGCTCGAGGCGGCAAGGCGCCGAGCGTGGAGCGGGCCGTCGACGGACTGCTCGGTCCGCTGTACTACCGCGCGATCTTCAGCGGGGAGCCCGCGTCCGGCGAGTGGGCGCGGGGCCTGGTCGCGCCGTTGCTCGCGGCGGTCTAGGCCGTTGCGTCGGGAGCCCCCTGGCCGTTGTTCCGGGCGCCCATGGAAGGGTCATGGCTCTCGGTGCTCGTGGGCCGCCGATTCCAGTGCCGCGACCTCAGCCTCGGCCAGGCGGGCCTCGGCATCGACATCGATCGACCGGGTGAGCAGCCAGTAGAGCACCGCGGAGACGGGCAGCCCGATGAACAAGGCGATGTCCGCACCGCCGAGCGCGTGGGCGGCGGGTCCGACGTAGAGCGTGCCGACGGAGAAGAACGGCACCATGACGGCGAAGCCGACCAGGTAGGCGATGATGCCGTGCCAGCCCCAGCGGCCGTAGATGCCGTGCGGGTTGAAGATCTCGGCGACCGCGTAGTGGCCGCGGCGCACCACGTAGTAGTCCATGAGGTTCACGGCGGTCCACGGAATGAACAGGTAGAGCACCAACAGCAGGAAGTTGTTGAAGTTCTCAAGGAAGTGGGCGGTGGAGGCCAGTGCCCCCACCACGGAGAGCGCCGCGGTGAGGCCGATCGTCACGAGCCGTACGGCGACGGTCGGCCGCACCCTCTTGAACGAGTCGATCGCGCTGATGAGTGTGAGGGACCCGCCGTACATGTTCAGGGCGGTCACCGAGATCAGACCCAGGGCGGAGAACAGCAGGACGATCGCGCCGAAGCCGCTGAAGACCTTGTCGCCCGCCGCGTTGATCGAGCGGACGGTCTCGAAGTCCTTGCCCGCCCACGCGGCGAGCAGGGCGCCGAGACACATCAGCCAGATGCCGCCGAGCGCCGACCCGAAGTACGTCCAGTAGAACGTCTTGCGGACGGTCACGTCCGGCGGGAGGTAGCGGGAGTAGTCCGAGACGTAGATGGCCCAGCTGATCTGGTATCCGGCGACCACGCCGAACTGCGCGAGGAACGGGGTCCACTGGAAGCCGTCGAGGTCGAAGGAGCCCGGGGGGTAGTGCAGGGTGAGGAGGATGCCCACGGTGAAGATCCCGAAGATGACCAGGAACGTGTACGTGAGGACCCGCTCGGCGCGGTGGATGACGTCGTAGCCCACCAGCGCGATGACGAATCCGATGAGTGTGACCACGACGACCCACAGCTTGACGCCGCCGTGCAATGTGGTGTGCAGGGCCTCACCGGCCAGGATCGTGTTGAAGATGTTGAACCCCGCGTACTGCACATAGGCGAACAGCCATACGAGCAGGGCCCCGACGTAGCCGAACTGCGGCCGTGACTGGATCATCTGCGGCAGTCCCAGTTGCGGGCCCTGCGCGGAGTGGAAGGCCATGAAGAACGTGCCGAGGATGGTGCCCGCGGCGATCGCGATCAGCGACCAGATGAGGTTGCCGCCCTCGGTGATGCTGATCAGCCCTACCGCCAGGGTGGCGATCTGCGCGTTGGACATGAACCACAGAGGCCCCAGGTGCCAGAGCTTTCCGTGCCGCTCGTCCAGGGGGACGTAGTCGATGGAGCGGATTTCCAGACCCGATACCCGTGGCTGCGACGATGTGGTCACGAGTGCCTCCTTTGAGCGGGTTCATCATGTGATGAGAAGGTTAACCACCTGTGATCACGTTCATCGTCTTGTCGTATCGGCCGAGGAATGCCGTACCGGTCAGTATGTCCGACCGGTAAGCAGCGCAACCCCAGGTGCGCCACGCTACTGAAAGGATGAAAACGGCCCCTGGCGGGCTGCTCCGGCGACGCGCCCTGGAACGGATCACGCGTCAGGTGATCGCGACGACACCCGTGGAGCGGCCGTGCCGGAGAACCGTCTGAAGAGACCGGGGCGTCCGGGCGTCCTGTCCTGCAGTGCCGTCGTCTTCGCGGCGACCGCCCTCGCCGGAGCGGGGGAGGCGCAGGCCGCCGCGCGGGTGCCCACCTGTTTCGGCCGGCCGGCGACGACCACGGGCACCAGCGGGACACCGGGAGCGGACGTGATCATCGGCACCGCGGGCGCCGACGTCATCGACGGCCTTGGTGGCAACGACCTGATCTGCGGTCTGGGCGGGGACGACCGTCTAGTCGGCGGACCGGGCGCCGACTCCGTCGACGGCGGGGACGGCGACGACACCCTGATCGGTGACAACTTCGGCGCGACCGGAGGCGTGACGGCCGCCACGGGCCAGGACCTGCTGTTCGGCCGTGCCGGAAACGACAGTCTGGTGGGCGACAACTCCGCTCAGCAGGGCGCCGCGGTCGGCGCCTCGGCCGACCACCTGTTCGGCGGCCCCGGAGACGACGGCATGGTCGGTGACAGCAGGGGCGACACCGCCTCCCGAGGTGCGAACGACCGTCTTGAGGGCGGCGACGGCAATGACAGCCTCATCGGGGACGCCTCGGGTTTTCTCGGCGCCTCGGGGCCGGTGACGACGTACTCCTTGAGGGGCCCGGGGAGTTCGGCGACGCGACGGGCGACAGCGTCGCCGTCTCGGGCAACGCGCGCGGGGCCGGCGGTGACGACGTCATCGACCTCGGCGAGGACAGCGGCACGATCGCGACCGGGGACCACTCCGCTTCCGGAGGCACCGCGGTCGGCTCCGGCAACGACCGGATTGCGGGGGGAAGCGCGGGGGAGTTCTTCATCGCCGGCGACAGTTCCCTGGGGGACGCCACCGGGGCGACCGCCGGGCGCGATGTGATCTACGGGCGCGGTGGGAACGACCTGCTGTTCGGCGACAACATCGACCAGAACACCCAGAGCGTTCCGGGAGCGGGCGGGGTCGACTCGATCGACGGAGGAGCCGGGGACGACATCCTCAGGGGCGGCCCCAACGCCGATTTCCTCAACGGCAACACCGGTAAGGACGACTGCGACGGCGAGGAAGGGCCCGACGTCGAGATCAGCTGCGAGATCTGACCCCCCAGGATCCGATGGCCGAGCCGTCCGGCCTGCTCGAGGACGACCTGTTCGAGGACGACCTGTTCGAGGACGAGCTGATCGAGGGCGAGCTGATCGAGGGCGGCCTGCGCGAGATACGGCCTGCGCGGTTCAGGCCGTGACGTCCTGGTACTGGCCGAGATAGCGGAAACGGCCATCGGACGCCTGGAAGAGATACAGCCCGTCCACGTTGTAGCCGGTGCTCGATGCCGTGTAGTGCAGTCGTTTGGTGATCCCCCGGTAGTCGGTGTCGCGCAGCCGGTCCACCATCGCGCCCCGTTCCGCGCGGGAGGCGCCCCCCGTCGTCATGACACGGGCGACGAAGAGCATCGCGTCGTAGGCCTCGGCGGAGTACCAGGGCGGGGCGGCGCCGCCGAAGCGTGCGCGGTAGGCGGTGACGAAGGACCGCGCGGCCGTCACGCGGGTCGGATCGAGGAAGGCGGTGGAGAAGACCCAGCCCTCGGCGGCGTCGCCCGCCGAGGTGAGGAAGCGGGGGTCGAGGGCGCGCTGGGTGGCCAGTCGCGTACCCGGGTAGCCCGCGGAACGCAGCGCACGGGCCAGTTTCGCCGCGCGCGCGTACCCTCCGGCGAACACCACCGCGTCCGCGCCCGACTCGGTCAGTTTCTCGGCCAGGGTGCGGAAGTCGTCGGCCGCGTCGTTCTCGGCGGCGAGGGTGCGCCGGGTCGTGGTGTGCCCGCCGGCTCGCATGGCCTCGCTGACGCGTGTGCAGATCTCCCAGCTGAATCCGCCCTCGGCCGCGTCGTCGACCAGCACCGTCCTGCGGGCCCGGGCGGTGCGCACGAGGTGGGCGACGATCGGCGCCGCCAGGGTGGCGTCGGCCGGGCGGGTGGCCGCGTACACCCGGTAGGTGAAGGAGGACACGTCGTCGAGTCCGACCGACACGGAGACCATCGGGAGCAGAGCCTGCTGATAACGGTCGAGGGCGGCCTTCGCGCAACCGTCGGTCGTCGGCCCGATCACCGCGCGGACCCGGTCGTCGGCCGCCACTTGCCGTGCGACCCGTTCCGCCCGGGTCGTGCTGCCCGCGTCGTCGTGCACGTGGAGCGCCAGCTCGAAGCCGCGGTCGGCACGGGAGTTGAGGTGGTCGACGGCGAGCCGGACGCCGTTCTCCTGCGCGCGGCCCGCCGCCGCGTGGCTTCCGCTCAGATCGGCGTGCAGGGCGACGGCCAGCCGAGGAATCCGCGCGCGGGTCCCCCGCGTCGAGGCGCGGCCGGGGCGGTCCGCGGTCCACCAGGCCGTCGTTCCGCCCGCTGCCAGGACCCCGGCGGCCGAGCCCAGCACCAGGAAACGGCGTCGCGCGGAAGCCTTCGGCGGCCGCTCCGGGCCGGGTACCGGATCGTCGCCGGGCGGCACGTCGACCGCCGTCGTCCTGGAGATCTCGGTCGCCTCGACGGAGGGCAGGGCGAGTACGGCCGTCGATCCGAGCGCGATCAGACGGGTGAGCGACTCCGGCAGCCAGCCCCCGCTGTGCCGGCCGTCAGGATGCTCCCGGTCCAGGGTCCGCCGTACCTCGGCCACGGTGGGACGGGAGCCGGGTTCTCTTCCCAGGCAGTCCCGTAGCAGCGGCAGCAACGTCGCCGGAACGCCGTCGAGGTCCGGCTCGTCGTGGACCGTACGCATCAGCACCTCGGCCACCGAGCCCCGGCCGAAGGGGCGTTCGCCCGTCACGGCGAACGCGAGCAGACAGCCGAGCGAGAAGACGTCACTGGCCGGCCCGATCTCCCTGCCCCTGCCCCTGGCCTGTTCGGGGGAGAGGAACCCGGGGGAGCCGACCACCATCCCGCTGGCGGTGAGCGCGGTGTCCTCCGGCATGCGGGCGATACCGAAGTCGATCATTCGCGGTCCGTCGACCGCGAGCAGCACATTGCCGGGCTTGACGTCCCGGTGCACCAGACCCGCCCCGTGTACGGCGTCCAACGCCTCGGCGAGGCGGGCCCCCAGGAACCGGACCGAGCGGTGCGGCAGCGGTCCGCCCCCCTCCACCGCGTCCTCCAGCGAGGGGCCCGGCACGAAAGCGGTGGCGAGCCACGGCGACTGCGCGTCCGGGTCCGCGTCGAGCAGCGGTACCACCCAGGGGCTGGAGACCCGTCCCGCTGTCTCCACCTCACGCCGGAACCGGGCACGGAAGCCCGGGTCGTCCGCGTACGCGGCGCGGATGACCTTCAGCGCGGCGAGCGAACCCCCGGCGGAGCGGGCCAGATACACCACACCCATGCCGCCCGCGCCCAGTCGGCGCAGCAGCCGGTAGCCCGCGATGCCGGCCGGGTCGGCGCCGCGCAACGGCTCCATCAGCGCCCCATCAGGTGGACACCTGGTACGGCGCCACGCCCTGGTACCGGAACCGGCCGCCGGTGACCTTCCACAGGAAGACCCCGGTGCCGTCGACGACGAGGGCCCCGGTCTTCTTGTCGAACGCGAAGTTCTTCGTGATCCCCTTGTACGTGGCCGAACGGAGCGCCGTCGTCAGGTCCTGGCGGGTGACGCGCGCGGCGGGCAGCGTACTCAGAGTCCTCACCGCGAGGCGGGCCACGTCGTAGGCCTCCACGGCATACCGCTCCGGCTCGGCACCGAAACGCCTGCGGTACGCGGCCGCGAACGCCCTGGCTTGAGGAGCCACGGAGGAGTCCATGACGGGGGCGACGATGACCCAGCCCTCGGCCGCGTCCCCTGCGGCCGACAGGAACCGGGGGTCGAGCACCCCCTCGGCGGCGGTCCGGGCCCCCGGGAAGGCACGGCTCTTCAGCTCCCGTGCCAGCAACGCGGCCCGGTCCTGAAAGCCGGCGAAGACCACGGAGTCCGCTCCGCCGTCGAGAAGGGCGTCGAGGGTCGGCCCGAAGTCGGTCCGCAACGCGCTGACCACCTTCGGCACGGCCGGCTGTCTCGCGTCCCGCAGAACCCGGCTCAGCGTGCTGCTGATCTCCCAGGCGTACGCGTCCGCCGCCCGGTCGTCGACGATCCCGATCATGCGCGACTTCGCGGTGCCGCGCAGATACGCGCTGAGATAGAAGGGCAGGATCGTGTCCGTGGGACGGGCGTGGAGGAGGGACCTGCTGCCCATCACCGTCAGCACGGTGGCTCCGGGCGAGACCGCGATGACGGGCAGCAGCGCGGCGTCGTACGTCGCGAGCGAGGCCTGGGCGGTGGCGTCCGTGGTGGGACCGATCACCGCCAGGACGGAACGGTCGGAGACCAACTGCTCGGCCGCGGCGGGCGCCTTGGCCGGATCGCCGCCGTCGTCCACGGTCTTCACGGCGAGCGTGAACGGCCTGTCCGCATGGGCGTTGAACTCGGCGACCGCGAGCCGCAGTCCCTTCTCCTGAGCCTGGCCGACCGTCTTCTGATCACCGGTCAGGTCGGCGTGCAGCCCGATGGTGTGCACGGGCCGGGCGACCGTCGAGGCCGAGCCGGAGGCGTTGCCGTTGCGCTCGCCGTCACCGGAAAGCGCCGCCCAGGCGGCCAGGCCACCCCCGGCTGTGACGGCCGTAGCGGCACCGGCCAGCAGGAGGCGGCGTCTGCCCACGACGCGGCGCCGCGGCGGGGCGGACGCCGGTACGGTGGCGCCCTCCGCGTCCGCCGCACCGGGACCGATCGCCGCGGAATCGAACTCGGTGTCGTCGATGCCGGGCAGCGCGAGTCCCGCGGCCGACCGTTCGGCGATCAGCTGGATCAACGGTTCGGGCAGCCAGGCGGCTTCGCCGCCGGGGACGTTGTCTTCGGAGGCCCGGTTCCGCGCCCGCAGGGCCTCGCGGGGATCGGGGGGCGCAGCGTCCTGCACGGGAAGCAGGGGGGTGGTGGAGGAGTCCGCCCCGGGTACCGCGAGGGCCTTCGACAGCGCCGACGCCGTGGGCCGCAGATGCGGGTCTTTCTCCAGGCAACCGCGCACCACCTGGTCGAGCTCCTCCGGAACACCCTCCAGATCCGGCGCGTCATGCACCGCGCGGAACAGCAGCGCCTCGAGCGAACCGGTACCGAACGGCGGGCGGCCGGTGGCCGCGTAGGCCAGCACGCAGCCCAACGAGAAGATGTCACCGGCCGGTCCCAACTCCCGCCCGCCCTGGGCCTGTTCCGGTGACAGGAAGCCAGGGGTACCGACCACGACGCCGGTCGACGTGAGCGCGGTGTCCTCTGGGTCGCGGGCCACACCGAAGTCGATCAGACGTGGTCCGTCGAGCGCCAGCAGCACATTGCCCGGCTTGACGTCCCGGTGCACGAGACCGACGGCGTGAAGGTCCCGCAGTGCGTCGGCGAGCCGGGCGCCCAGCACCCGGAGGCTCCGCGCGGGCAATGGACCGTGCGCGGCGACGGCCTCACCGAGCGAGGGCCCCGGTACGAAGGCGGTGGCCAGCCAGGGTGCCGCCGCTTCGGGGTCCGCGTCCACGAGGGACGCCACCCACGGGCTGGCCATCCTGCGTGCCGTGTCCGCCTCGCGCCGGAACCGCTCCCGGAAGTCGGCGTCCTCGGCGTACTCGGCCTGGATCACCTTCAGCGCGACCAGCGATCCCCCGGCGGAGCGGGCCAGGTACACCACACCCATGCCGCCCGCGCCGAGTCGCCCGAGCAGCCGGTAGTCCGCCAGCTTGGCCGGGTCGGACGTACGGAGCGGTTCCATCACTTCCCCTTCAACCGCTGCTGGACGCGGGTCAGCATCTGTGCCAGGGCGTTGGTGCCCAGTTGATCGAGTTCCGGCTGGGTGCGCCCCTTCGCGCCCGTCACCGAGACGGCCACGACGACCGTGCCGAGCCGGGCGACCATCCACCGGTACGACTGTGCGCCGCCCTTCTCGACGTACTGGCCCGCTTCGAGTACGGAGTCGTCGGCGTACTGCTGCTCGCGGGCGCCGAAGGGGGTGCCGAGCGACATCAGGCCCGTGATCCGCTCGTCGGTCCGGGGCTGCTGCTGCGGGCAGCGCAGAACTTCCTCGAGGGTGGTGCTCAGTTGGTCGTCGGCGCCGAGTACGGAGGAGTGCGCGGTGGCCGCGGCCGTCACCTTGACGGTGCCCTTGCCCTCGCGCCCGGGCAGTCGGCTGTACCGGGACGTGCTGGCCAGTACCCCGTGGGGGAGCTTCTCCCGCTGCCAGCGGCAGCCGCCGTCCAGCACGGCCCAGGTGCCGGGAGTGCTCCGGGCCGGATCCTGGGCGACGAAGCCCCTGCCCCAGTCGCTCGGGGCGAGCACGACGGAGTCGACCAGTTTTCGCGCGTCCTTCGAGGTCCGGGGGACAAGTGCGGTCTCGGGTGTTGACCCGGAAGCGGCGTTCGAACCATCCGTAGGGGTCGCTCGGGATCCCTGCGAGGTGCTGGGTGAGGCCGCACCGCCGGAAGCGCCCGCACAGCCGGTCAGCAGACTTCCTGCCATCAGGAGGGGCACCCAACTCCCGAGCCCACCTGCGGAGTTGTTCTTCACTCAGTCCCCTCGAAACCGTCCGTGTCGTCCGACTCCTCGAACGTAGACGGCTACGACGACGGCAGCCTCAGTGAAAACACGTAATCGGTCACGTATTGGGGAGCTTGCTCGCGAGCACGTCGACGTACTCGATGGAGGGCGGTTCACGGAGCAGCTCGGTTCCCTTTTCCGCGAGTGCCTTGCCCACGCCGCCGACCAGGTGGGCCCGGCGGGCGGCGTCGTCGGGGAACGCGTCGAAGATGGCGAAGGTGGACTCGTCCAGTTGCACGGCGAACCACGCCACCGTGTCGGGATCATCCTCGACGACGGCCCGAGCGCTGGTCAGAAACTCCGCGAGGTCCTTCTCCCTGCCGGGTCTGGCCTGGACCCGGACCCACAAGCCGACGTTGACCATGTCAGCCGCCTCCCAGCACGCAGCTTTTGGTCCTTTTGTCACTATTTCAACCCCGTCACGCCCAAGTGGCATGTCAACCGGGGCTTCCCCCCCCCAGGAGCGGGCCCGCGGCTCGGCGAGCCCGGCGGCCAGGGTCGGCAACGTGGCCGGGGGCAGTGGGCCCCGGGCGGTGACGGCCCTGCCACATCCCCATGGGGCGGCGAACGGGCCGTTCCGGCCGGAGAAGTCAGTCCTTCGCTCGCCGAGCGGAATGATCGAACGTGAGCGAGTGCTGCTCGGGCTCCGGCCTGCCGTCGCGCCGTGCGTCGTGCTGGTCGAGGAGGGTCAGCAAACCCTCTACGCTCAACCCGGCCTCCGCCGGGTGCCGGAGGATGGTCCCCGGTTCGATGTGGTAAATGTTGGAACGGCCCTGGCGGGTGTGGGTGAGATAGCCCTCCTGCTCCAGATCGGAAATGATCTTCTGGACGGCGCGCTCGGTGAGTCTGCATCGTGCGGCGATGTCGCGGATTCGGGTTCCCTGATCCCTGGAGATGGCGGCCAGCACCCGGGCGTGGTTGGTGAGAAAGGTCCAGCCGGAATGTCCCTGTGGTACTTCACCCATGTCTCGAGGATACGGCCCGGCATTCGCGCATTCAAAAGGGTGAAAGAAAGTTCCTGTATCTCTTGACGTGTGAGGATCTGAAGGCTGACGCTTGGAGTAGTGAGATAGGCGGATGCCCCAGGAGCGACTGCCATGCACGAACGTCCACTCTCCGTCCAGGTCGGCAGCGAAGGCTTCTGCCCGCTTCTGAAGGCCGTGGCACGTCCGGCCGGTGAGCGGACGGTGGCTGCTGTCTCCGGTGACATCGACACCGAGCACCAACTCCAGCGCTCCCTGTGCGAAACCCTCACGCGGTCGATCGGCGGACCACCGACGGCCGTGACAGGCATCCCGGCAAGAGCGGCAGAGCGCACAAGGAGGATGGGTTGAGCGGCGACGCCGAGCAGGACCTGCGCACTGAAGTCGTCCAGCTCAAACGGGCCATGCAGACCCGGCCGGTCATCGATCTGGCCCGGGGAGTCCTGATGGCCTCGTTCGGCCTGAGTGCCGACGACGCCTGGAGTGTATTGGTCGAGGTGTCCCAGCACACCAACACCAAAGTCCACCATGTCGCCGAAGACCTGGTCGGTGCCGTCAACGGAGATCCGCTTCCCGACCCGCTCCGGCAGCAGGTGTCCACGGCGGTCGCCGAAGTCCTCGGTCCCGATGCCCCCGACCATCCGAGCGTCGAGTGGCGCTCTCCCGCCGACCGGAGGTCACAGGCCGGCGGTGAGAGAAGCACGCTGCCGATGTCCGACCATCGTCGCGATCTGTCGTCGGACCCGCTCTGATCCCGGCCTTCGGCCTTACCGCCCGCGCCCCTTTCCTGCTGACGCCCAGGTTCCTCTCGCCGAAGCCGCCGAAGCCCCGTCACGCACGCTTGCGGCCGACGCCCGCGTACACCCAGTACTCCGACGGGTTCTCCGGGATGTGGTCGTCCGGGGCCGGGCGCCACAGGGGTACGTAGACCAGGTCGGGCTCCACCAGGTCGAAGCCGTCGAAGAGATCCCGGATCTCGCCGCGGGAGCGGGCGGTGACCGGGGAAGTGGCCTTGGACCGGTACAGCTGCCCCACGGCGGCGGCCGTGTCCGGGCGATCCTGGTTCGTCGCATGCGTGAGCGCCAGCCAGCTCCCCTCGGGCAGGGCGTCCCGGAACGCGGCCACGATGCCGGCGGGGTTCTCCTCGGGCGTGATGAAGTGCAGGATCGTGATCATCAGTACCGCTACGGGCTGCTCGAAGTCGATCAGCTTCCGTACCTGCGGGGACGACAGGATTTCGGCCGGCCGGCGGATGTCGGCGTCGACGATGTCAGCGCCGGGATTGTCGGCGAGCAAGGCAGTGCTGTGGGCCACGGCCACCGGGTCACTGTCCACGTAGACCACCCGGGCCTCCGGGCTGGCCGCCTGTGCCACCTCGTGGACGTTGCCCTGCGTCGGGATGCCCGATCCGAGGTCGATGAACTGCCGCACCCCGGCCTCGACCAGAAAACGTACAGCCCGGCCGAGAAACGCGCGATTGGCCCGTGCCAGCGTGCGCACCTGGGGGTCGATCGCCGTGAAGGCCGCCAACGCCTCCCGGTCTATGGGGAAGTTGTGCTGTCCGCCGAGCATCGCGTCGTAGATCCGGGCGACGCTCGCCTTGTCGGGATCGATCCCCTGCGGGAGACCGTCGTTGTCGGCCAACTCAACTCCCTGTCATGTCCGTGATCTTGACGCCCCATCATATAGTTGCCGACCAGGTGTGGCGGGACGATGCCCAGGCCACGCTGCCGGAGTCGAGCCCCACCGGAAAGGCACAACCCTGCGGAACGAAGCGCAATGTCCCACGGACGACGAACCCGCCACCGTGCGTTCACGCCGTCAGCCGGCCTTCTTCCCCGCGGCCGACGCCATCGGCTCGGAACTCGACCTGGGCCTGACCGGCAGCCATGTCGTCCACGCGCTGACGCCCGGGTTCTGCGACGCGGCCTCGGTCTACCTGCTGGAGCGCTGGCTGCTGGAGGAGAACGCGTACGCCTCCGCGGAACCACCGCAGATCGAGGCCCGCCGACTGGCGCTGCGCATCGGAACGGACGCGCCCGAGGACTGGGAGGGGCTGCTGCCCGTCGGAGAGGTCATCGTCTTTCCGCGCGGGACGCCCTACACGCGTGCCGTCGCCACCCTCGAGGCGCAACTGCTCGACACGGTCGACGCCCATACGTCCGCTCGGCTCGGCGCCTCCGGTGGCGGCGACGCCCGCATGGATGTCCTCCTGCGCACGGCTTCCTTCCTCGTCGTCCCGCTCCATCTGCGCGGTACTGCCGTCGGATTCATCGCCTGCACGCGCGGCCCGGACGAAGCGCCTTTCCTGCCCGCCGACGCCGAGGCCGTGGAGTCGCTGGCCGCGCGCGCCTGTGTGGCCCTGGACAACGCGCGCCGGTACGAACGCGAACGCCGTACGGCACTGGCCATCCGCCGAAGCCTGCTCCCTGCCACCGGGCAGGTGTTCGATGGGTGCCGTATCGCCCACGGCTACCTTCCCGCCGGGCACGACAACATCATCGGCGGTGACTGGTTCGACGTGCTGCCCCGGTCGGGAGGCCGCGTCAGTCTGATCGTCGGAGACGCCATGGGCCACGGTCCGGAATCGGCCGTCGCCATGATCCAGCTGCGCACCGCCGTCCGTACCCTGGTGGGACTGGACATCTCCCCGGCCGAGCTGATGCGCCGCCTCGACGCGCTCGCCTGTGACACACCGGGAGCTTCCTTCGCCACGTGCATGTACGCCGAGTGGGACGCGAGGCGCCGCATCTGCACCTTCGTCGGAGCCGGTCACCCGCCCCCGCTGATCCGCGATCCGGGCGGACGGACCAGGCCGGTCACTCTCAACAGCCCGGGCCTGCCCCTCGGACTCGGCATGGGGACGTACGAGCCCACCGTCCTGGACGTGCCCGACCCCGTGCTGCTCCTGCTCTACAGCGACGGTCTGGTCGAGTCCCGCCACACCGACATCGACCAGGGCATCGCGCGTCTGGCCGGCCTTCTCGACACGGCCGGCGTCGACCCCGACGGCGGCACCGGCCCGGACACCCTGCAATCCCTGTGCCGGCGGCTGCTTCACGGCACGTCGGCCACCAACGACGGAGCGGACGACCGCACGCTCCTGCTCACCGAGCTCGTACCCGCGACGAGCCCACCCCCACCGCAGGAGCCGGAGAGCTCCTCCGATCGCCTGCCGCAACCGCGCTAATCGCCCGCCGCGACCGCGTTAGGAGTTGCCCTGCGGTGGTACACGGAGGTGACGAGGGGGGCTGATCGCGGGAGGTTGCCATGCTTGTCCTCGGCATCATTCTGCTCGTCGTCGGTTTCGTCACGGGCATCAGCATTCTTTGGACGATCGGCGTGATCCTTGTGATCATCGGACTCGTCCTGTGGATCCTCGGGGCCGCCGGACCGCGCAGGCTCAGGTTCCCCGACGTGGGCACCACGCGCT
>NZ_JBHVST010000158.1:0-16329 GCF_042885015.1 Streptomyces sp. NPDC058086
GCTACCGATACCGGGCCAGCGCAATCTCCAACCCATGGCAGCCTGCGAACCCCGTCTGACGGCAGAGACCGTGGAGAGCCCGTTGCGTTGAGAGGCGCACGGCGGGTTCGGCGAGAGGTCCGGAGAAACGGACCGGGAGCAATCCCGGCACCGCGCTCCGGGCCTACTCAGCGGAGCGGTCGCGGAGGGTGACGATATCGTTCGATTGCAGGGGATGGTTACGACCCTGGGCCCGTCACCGCGCACCTTGACCACCACAGGCATGAGCCCTGTCCGACCTGGCACATACGCTGTCGCGATGGAACTGAGATCCTGAAGGTGGAGGCGGCATGTCTTTGACGTGGCTGGAGACGGAGGGCGGCCCGTTCATCGTGGTTCCACGCACCGCGCTGTCGCACTGGTCGGGAACGGAGGGCGACTACGACCGGGCTTGCGAGGTGATGGATTTCGTTGGAGTCCTCGCACTGCGTGACGGAGCTGAAGCGCTGGTCCTTGGGGACGAACCTCTCTCCACCGCCTACTTTCCTGAGTATCGAGTCCTCGTCCGCTGGTGCTACGCGGAGAGCGAGGATGGTGTCGCCGACTTCATCCGGGCAGGGCTTCCCACCGCCGAGTGGGAGGAAGGACCTGTACTGAGCACCACTGGCGAACTCGTGATGTTCGATGCCGCCTACTTCGGCACCGAGGTCGGGACGCTCACGGACAGCACCGCTCTCGAACTCGCCGCTGGCCGCTACCGGGTGGACTCGGCAAGCATCGAACCCGACCAGCTGACGTCCTTTCGCGTCCACCGATTTGTCGAGCTGGCCTGACCCGACGTTGTAAAGATCCCGGGGCGTCGCTGATGAGGGTCACTGAAGCAGGATCATCTTGCGTAGGAGTTCGAATCCGGCTCGCCCGTAGAGCTGCCTTTTGATCTTCTTGATGCGGTTCACGGCGCCTTCGATACTGCCGGAACTCCAGTCCAAGGTGAGGCCAGCTATCACGGCGTCGAGGTCCCGGAGCAGGTGGAGTGCGAAGCCGGTGAGGCCGGGTAGTTGGCTGGCGTCGACTGCGTCGATCCAGGCAGGGAGCACGGCTCCGAGGCGGCTCGTGAGTATCTCGCCGAAGTCGCGGACATGCCCGGCGGCCGTGTCCAGTTCGGGGCAGCGTGCCAGGACATCCTTCAGGCCGGCCCGGTCTTCCTCGGTCAGGGTCGTGGGGTGCCGGGTGAGCCAGCCGGTCACCTGTCGCACCGTCGGCGGCCGCGGCGGTGCGGCGGACGGGTCCCCGCGCAATGTGGCGATGCGCGCGCGGACCATGCCGTAGGTGACAGGAGCCTGCTCGGCAACCAGCTCGCTGTGCAGTCGGGTGACACTGGTGCATCCCTCGGCGAATCGCCGCTCCAAGTAGGGCTTGTAGGGGTCCAGTCTGCTGGGTCGGGGCCGGTTGTCGCGGATGGTGTCTTGCCAGCGTGCGGCGTTCGCGTATCGGAGCACGGTGTTGAGGCCCCAGCCCAGGTGCCGGGTGATCGCCCGGCGTGAGTGGCCTTGGGCAAGCAGCTCGTGGACCAGGGCATGTGCTGCCTTCTTCCGCTCGGCCCGCCGGCCGACGGGCGCCGAACCGTCCTGCGGCCGACCGGAACCCCCGTCGGTGGCCTCCGGAGGCATGTCGCTGGGCGAAGGATTGCGCAGGCAGTCGCGGTGGGTCGCGACGCAGGTCTCGACGGCTCGGCCGAAGCCTTGCCACAGAGTACTGGTGGGCCGTCGGCGAGGTGCCTGCTGAGCAGGTCCTTTTCCCACGGCCCCCAGCCCGAACGACGCATGCGAGCTTTCCCCGCACGTCGCTCTCCAGTGACTACTCCGTGAGTGCTGGGACGGGTTTCTTGCCATGGATGTCTGCGTGACAACTTCCGCAGACCACAAGGGTTTTGCGGTGTCGCGCGGCCATGAGATCTGCCCATGGCGGCCGGTTGTCCGGTCGTCCGAGGTCCGCGAGTTTGGCGACGTGGTGGGCTTCCACTTCGTCGATCCGCCCGCATGATTCGCACCGTCCGGCGAGGAGCCGGGTGACCAGCTCTTTGCGTTTGGTGTTGACCGGGGCCAGCCGACGGTCGGTGATGACCGTCTTTGTGTTTCGTCGCAGCGGGATCCCGCCGAACCGTCCGACCAGCGGCTTCCTGCCGGTGCGTTCGACGCGGGCCTCGAAGCACTTGCGTGGCCCGTGCGGTGTCTCGATGGTGGCGGCGTACTTGCGGGCCATCGTTGACACCGTCGAGCGGTGCTTGTTGGCGAGCGTCATCAGCATCGAGGTCTCCATGACCCATTGCAGCCGGGCGAGTCGAAAGACGTCGCCGGCCAGCAGGTAGTACTGGACGATGCCGCGGTACTCCGACCCGTAGGTGCTGAGGATGACGTGGTCGTCCTGGTTCAGCAGTTCGGGCCGACGCGCGGGTTTGCCGCGCTCCATGTACTGGGCCTGCTTGGCAGATACCACCGAACGGGGGACACGTAATCTGATGACCCCGTTGACGGACCGTCGTCCACCAGTGACCTTGCGGTCGTTGTGGTGCACGGTGATGTCGTAGCCGAGGAACCTCGCCGCCCCGGTGCGGGCGTGCGTGACGAGAGTCTTCTCCGGCGACAGCTCCAGCCTGAGTTCGTCATGCAGGAACTGCGCCAGCCGTCTCTTGATTTCCTCGGCTTCTGCCTTTGGTCCGGCGAACCCGAGCAGGGTGTCATCGGCGTAACGCACATATCGCAGCCGCCGGTAGCCGGGATCCTGAGTATCCATGCTGGGCATGCTGCGGAGTTGCTTGCGCAGTTGCTGCACCTCGGTGCGGTCACCGCGCTTGCGTGCGCGACGCATCGCATTCCATACCTTGAAGAAGGCTGGGTTTGGCTGTCTGACTCTTCCCCGGGTGTATTCAGGAATCAGAACTCTCTCGACGTACTCGTCCAACTTGTGCAGATAGACATTCGACAAGATCGGTGAAACAACCCCGCCTTGCGGACTCCCGCTGTACGTGGCGTTCCAGACCCAGTCCTCCATGTATCCGGCCTTGAGCATGTTCCGCACCAGCCGCAGGAACCGATTGTCTTGGATCTTTTCGCCCAGGATTCGGAGCATGACCGAATGGTCAAGCCTATCGAAACACTGAGCGATGTCACCCTCGATCAGCCAGGCCGTCCCCGTCCAGGTGTTGGCCACATCGCGTAACGCGGTGTGGCAGCCTCGGCGGGGACGGAAACCGTGAGAGGAGCTGGAGAACGTCGGCTCGTAATACGCCTCCAGAAGCAGACGGATCACCTCGCCAACGAGCTTGTCACTCCAGGGCGGCAGGCCGAGCGGACGCAGCCTCCGGCTGCCCCGCCCTTTCGGGATGTAGACCCTCCGAGCTGGGCTCCACCGGTACCGCTCGTGGCGCAGCGCGTCGATGACGTGCTCGATCTTGCCCAGTGACATGCCGTCCACGGTCTCCCCGGTGACCCCGGGCGTCATCGCTCCTTTGTTGGAGTACAGACGTCCGTAGGCCAGCAGATACAACTGCGGATTGAAGAGCTGTCGATACAGTTCATTGCACGGCAGGCCACGCCTGCCGCGTTCACGGAGGACACCCAGCACCGTTTCGGCGCTCTGCATTACGCATACCTCCCAACCCTTGAGTGTCCGATCACCTGGCCCCCTTCGCCCGATGTGGACGGCTTTCCCGTCCTCCTTGGCCGGTCGTGACTTCGGCGACTACTACGGGGCCTCCGTCGCCGTAGGAAGATCTCTTCCCGTAGGCGATCCCATGTTCGTCCTTGTCGTACGTCCTAGCGTGATGTAGGCGCCCCACTCATTCCCTTGAATGCCCTCGCTGGGCATCGCTCCGCACTCCGGAGGTTGCGTCGACCATTCCATCAAGCCGTCGCAGGGTGCGGCGTCGGTTACGGGCAGCTTTCCGACGGATTCGACCTTCAATCTCCTGGGAATTAGGGTTCAGGCAATTCAGCTTTCACCGTGTCACGCGGGTCCCTCGACGCATCACCTCTACTGCCTGAGAGTGACCGTCGATTTCCTGGCATGCTCTGGTCCCGTCACCGTTTCCGGATTGGGTAAGCCATCAGACCCAAGAATCTCCTTCCGAATTCTTCCCGACTGGGTCGGGGATACGACAAGGCACCTCATGGCGCACTGGAACCGGTCGGCGACCTGCAGAGCATCGGGGGCACCGCGTCGGGCGCCCTCGGCGTAGGCGTCGGCCCGGTCCCGGCAGATGATCTCCACGCCGGGGTGACGGACCAGCCAGGCGGCCAGTGGCCCGGCTTCACGCGTCGGGAGAACATCGACCACGCGATGGTCTTCGACGCTGGTCAAGACGGTGGAGTAGGTCTGGCCGCGACGGATCGCGAAGTCGTCCACGCCCAGCACACGCGGCGTGGTGAACCGTGGATCGGGCAGTGCCATGACCCTGCGTAACAAGGTCATCCGCCCCGCGCCGAATCCCAGCTGGGCAGCCAGCCGGGCGCCGGCCCGCCCGGCCAGCGCGAGCCCCACTCGCTCCAAGGCGTGGTTGAGTCGAGTGGTGAACCGTGCGTGCGGGGCGGCCAGCCTGGAGAGCGGCTCGGCGAACGTCCGGCGTGGGCAGTCCGCCACTCCGCAGATAAAGGGCCGGACCGTCAGCCGGATCACGAAGCCCTGCTCAGCGAGCGGAAGGTCCTTCAGCCTGCGCTGGTACCGGTCGTGGACTCTGTCCGAGAGGCGGCCGCAGTCCGGACATGCAGAGCCAGCCGCGCGGCCTCTCGCCGCCACCTCGACCGTGCCGAACGCGGCCGTAACCGCCTCGACATCCACATCGTCGATCCCGGCGAACACCAGCGAGTCCCAGAACGGTGCATCGGTCTGCATGACCAGCACGATCACCGTCTAGGACTTACCGCGGCAGGGACAACCAAAGATTTGATGGAGCGTCAATTTCGGCTGCCGGGCGGGTAGGCGTACGCGGTCTCAATCGACCCGTCCCCTTGCAATCGAACACCAAGGTGACGCTCCGCGACCGCTCCCCAAGATCTGTGCCAGAACCGAGTTGAGACAGCGTTTGTAGGCGAGTCTGGGAGGCACCCACGTGATCGGGGCGAATCGAACTGTTCACGAGATTCGACGCGCCTGCGTGTAGCGGGTGCTTCCCGGATCGTTCAGCGAGGCGTACCGACGGCGCGGGAGATCACCGCGTCGAAGACGCGGTCAGGCAAGATGCGGCGCAGGGCGATGAGGGGGCGGGCGCCGAAGCCGGTGGCGTAGCGGGTTTTGGGGCGGCGGGCGGTGGCGGCTTTGGCGATGGCGTCGGCGATGACGGTGGGCGGGGAGTTGCGCTTGGCGTTGGCCTCGGAACGCAGGGAGGAGGCCACGGCGGTGGCCTGAGCGGCGTAGGGGCCGCTACTGGAGGACTTCTCCAGTTTGTCGGCGGCGATGGCGCCCCATTCGGTGGCGATACCGCCGGGTTCGATGACGACGACGTCGATGCCGAAGGGCTTCGCCTCCAGGCGCAGGCAGTCGCTGAGGGCTTCGAGGGCGAACTTGGTGCCGTGGTACCAACCGCCGAGCGGGGTGTAGATCTTGCCGCCCATCGAGGTCACGTTGACGACTGTGCCGGAGTGCTGGGCGCGCATGTGGGGCAGGACGAGCTGGGTCAGGCGCAGGGCGCCGAAGACGTTGACCTCGAACTGGTAGCGGGCCTCGTCCAGGGGGACGTCCTCGATGGCGCCGTAGGAGCCGTAGCCGGCGTTGTTGACCAGGACGTCGATGCGGCCGGTCTCGGCGGTGATGCGGTCGACGCCGGCTTGCATGGAGGCGTCGTCGGTGACGTCCATGGCCAGCGGGCGGATGCCGCGTTCGGCGAGCGTGTGGAGGCGGTGGGTGCGGCGGGCGGCGCCGTAGACGGTGTAGCCGAGTTCCTGGAGCTTGAGGGCGGTGGCCTCACCAATGCCGGAGGAGGCACCGGTGACGAGAGCGGTCTTGGCGGGCATGGCTGGTCCTCACGACTAAGATGAACTGTGGTTCACACGCTATCGTGAACTGTTGTTCATGTTTGTGCAAGTGGAAGAGCAGGGAGCCTCATGACCCAGGGCAGGGCGCCGCGCGCCGACGCGGTCCGCAACCGGAGGAAGATCCTCACCGCCGCCGGCGAGCAGATCACCGCGCACGGGCCCGACGTCGGGATGGACGAGATCGCCGCCGCTGCGGGCGTGGCCGTGGGCACCCTGTACCGACACTTCCCCGCCAAGACCGACCTGGTCGCGGCCGTTGTCGCCGAGTACGTCGCCCGCGTCGCGGATGACGCCGAGGCCGCACTCGGGCGCGTCAGCACCGGCACCCGCGCCCTGGACGAGCTGACCGCGTTCCTCGGCCGCGTCATCGAGGCGTCCGTGACCGACCGCGCTGTCAAGGCCGCCGCCCAGGCCCTCGGCGCGGAGCCGGGCGACCGAACCGCCGAGGACCGCGCGGGTGCCGCCGTCGCCGCCCTCATCCACGCAGGCCAGGTCGACGGCGACATCCACTCCGACGTCACCGTCAACGACATCTACCTGCTGTTCTCCACCGCCCCCACCGACCAGCCCCCCGTCGCCCGCGCCCGCTGGCTCACCCTCGTTGTTCCGGGACTGACCACCCAGGCCCGTCCTTCAGACAGCTGAGGACTGGGATGCGCCGGCACCCGGGACTCGCCCGGCAGCAGGACGTCAGCAAGCCACCCAGGTGCTGTCATTTCCCGTGAACATCGAGCACCCCCGTGCTGAGACGCTGCTCAGATTCGTGTACATCCCCTGCTCGGGGTCACCCGCCAAGCCGCCTTCCGGCGTTTCGGCAAGGACAAGACAGTGCACATGACCAGAGCCGCGGAACGCGTCTGCTCGGCAACGGTCTGGCCGGTGACCGGCCTTGTCGGCGCATTCGGGGGCTTCAGTGAGACCGAGCCATTCGTCCGGCGCGTCGGCGACCACACGGCCGTCGACATTCCACTGCGTTACAAGGCCGGCGACATGATGGCTTGAGCCGCGTTCTGACATGGACTCAAGATCGCCGGAATCGTCATCCTGCCGCCCGAGACCAGGCGAGACCGTCGGCGGCGGCCGACTCCTTCAGCCATCGCCGTCCACACCGGTGGAACGTGTGCGTCAGGTGATGCAACGACGGGCGGCTTGATCACGACTGACCGCGGCATGCGGATCGGCCTTCGACTGTGTGGGTCACTTCGAGCGGCTCGGTCCCTGTCACCGCAAGGGTGAGTCGGCGGTGGGCGTCAGCACGGACTCGGCGACATCGACGATCTGGCTGATGTCGAAGCCTTCCATGTCGGTGCGGAACTCGGCGCTGGCCAGGTACGCCTGTAGCCGCTCCTGCACGTCGTCGGCGTCCCGGTAGGACACGAGGGCGTACAGCTGGGGCGCCTCAATCCCGGGGGCCGCGGGCACTGTCCAGACGCCGTGTGTGGTGATCCGGTGCTTGGCCAGACCGGGAATGTGCTTGGCCCAGATGTTCTCGTAGGCGATGAGCGCCTCAGGGCTGCACAGTGTGTAGACACGAAGTTGGTACTGGGACATGAACTCTCTTTCCTTCTCTTTTGCGGCCGGGACAAAGATCCTCATCCGCACGGCGGTTGGGAGGCTTCTCTCAGCTTTTCGCGAACAGGTTCGCCAGCTCGAGGTTCCAGTCGATGTGTCCGGACTCGGTACCCCGTGGCACCAGCGCCTCCGTGTTCTCCAGGAAGGCCCTGACGTCCTCCTGCACGGGAATCTCGAGCAAGGCGGTGCCCGCTGGAGACCTGAGGACGAGGTACATCGCCTGGTCACCACGGCCGACGGCCGGCCAGATCCGGATGTCCCCACAGCCTGCGGAACCCCTCAGGCCATCGGCCAGAAGATCACGCCCCAGGACCCATTCGGCCGGCTCGTCAGTGTCGGTGAAAAAGGTGGCACGGACGACGTAGGGATCAGTGGGCTCGTAACGCAGGCTTATGCACATGGACAGCGAGTAGGTGCGCGAGATGACAAGCTGCACGGCCACCCTCTGCGTCACAGTCTTCGAAGGCTCCATCGACTTTCACTCCAAGGTGTCTCTGCCTCGGCTGCGCCCCCGCCGGACCGCCGCCGGACTGGGAGCGAAGAGGCAACGAGGGAGAGGCGATACAGCAAGGCCCGGGCGCCGGGCGCCTGGGCGGCGGTCACCGACCGCTGATCTCATCCCGGCAGTCGTGGTGCCAGCCATGGGTCTCGTCCCAGGAGTAGCCCAGTTCGATCAGGTAGCCGACACCGTGCTCCCAGCGGTAGTCGCCGGCGTTGACGCTGACGGCCGGGTGCTGGACGTGCACGGATGCAGAAGTCGCGGCCGAAGCGGTGCCCCCGGCACCGAGAACGGCGACACCCGCGACCGCCACGGAGGAAGCGGCGACGGCAACGCGCCTCGTGAGCTTGTTCATGGTCTTTCCTTCCCGATTGGTGCGATCTGCATCAATCGGCTGCATGCAGGCGATGTGTGGTGCCTGGCGTGGTCCGAGCAAAATCTTCCATACGGCGTACGGAAGTACCTTCCCAGGAGTACCATACGACGTATGGAACTGTCGAGGCGGCGAAAATGGCCCGCACGGCCGGCAGCGGCATGAACAGCTCGACGTCCTCGTCCAGACCGCGTCGGCCGCCTGCCCGAAGTCCGCCTGGCCGTCGACAAGATGCTCACCTGCACCGACCATCTCGGGTACAGGACCGAGGAGATCGGTCGCACCGGCGAGCAACTAGGCAGCTATTCCCGGGCGTTCACCCACCCTTTCCTCATCAGCGCGGCCTTCGGACTCGAGCACGCCGTGGGCTGAGCTGTCGCCCCCGGGGACGAGCTGCCCAGGATCTCCGTCTCGAAATGAGGGGGTGAGACAACGGAGGGAGTGGTGGGGATGCAGACCGTTGTGGATCTCACGCGCTGCCAGGGCTATGCGCAGCGTGTGTTCCTCGCAGCGGAGGTGTTCGAGTTGCCCGGGGAAGAGGGGCTGCTGTGCGCCACTACCGTCCCCGACGAGCAGGTCGAGCGTGTGCGCCAGGCCGCGGCGGCGCGTCCGGTGCAGGTGATCCTCCTTGGTGAGGAGGTGAGCGACGGTGCCCGGCGACCTCAAGGACGGCCGTATCGTCATCGCCGGCGCCTCCCTGGCGGGGTTGAGGGCTGCCGAGGCGCTGCGTGAGGAGGGCTTCACCGGCTCACTGACCGTGGTCAGGGGCGAACCGCCCCCTCCCTACGACCAGCCGCCGTCGTCCAAGCGAGTACTGCTCGGTCAGGCGAGGGCGGACACCACCAGGCTGGCCGAGGACACCCCCGCGGTGGGTATTGGTGTGTCTCGTGAGACACATATCAGCCTGGAGAACCCGGGCTGCGGTGCCCGAGACGACGGAGATCGGCGGAGCGGCTGCCGGCGGGCTGGAGGTCCGCGTACGGGTGCAGCCGGGCCCCGGCGGTGCCGTCGGCGAGCGTTCGCTGCGGCGCTGCGGGTTGGGCTGGAGTGGGCGCGGGCGTGGTACGGCCGAGCAGGTCCAGGGCGGCCTGGGGGCCGTGGTCGCGGCGGGCGGCGGCGACTTCTTCCAGGTCCCACACCATCTCGCGGACGACGGTGCGGCGTGGGCCGCGGGCTTCGACGGTGCCGCGCACCAGGAGCATCCCGGAGTGGAACACGGTGTGCGCGCAGGCGTCGTGGCTGTCTTCGAAGAAGGCGATGTCGACCAGTCCGGAGCCGTCTTCGAGGGTGACGAAGATGACCCGGATGCCGGACGGGATCGGTGTGGTCTGCGTGGATGCCCGTACCCCGGCCACCAGCACCTTCTGCCCGGGATGCAGGTTGCGCAGGTGGGCGGCGTCGGTGGCATCCAGCTCACGCAGCAGCCGGTGATGGTGCTCCATCAGGTGATGGGAGACGTCGATGGACAGGACGTCCAGCTCGGCACCCAGCTTGTCGCGGCTGGTCATCTCGGGCAGCCCGCTGGGGCCGCCGGTGACCAGTTCGCCGCCCAGGGGGAGCTGCCCGTCGGTGGCGGCGCGGGGGCGGACCTGCCGGTGCAGCTCGGTGGCCTGCAGCAGCAGATCCCGCCGGGTCAGATCCGTGGCGAGGGCGTCGACGGCGCCGACCCGGATCAACCGCTGCGCGAGGGGCAGGGAGGGTCTCGCCCGCTGCCACAGGTCCTGGAGCAGCGAGGTGTAGGGCTGGCCGGCCGCCAGGCGGGCGACTTCGTGCTCGCTGATGCCCTTGACCGTGGGCAGGGCCAGTCGCACGCCCCAGCCCTGCGGGGTCTGTTCGGCGCTGTGCCGCGCCCGGGAGTGGTTGACGTCGACGTTCAGGACCGCGACGCCGTGGCGGCGGGCGTCGGCGACGATGACCCGGCGCGGCCACATGCCGGGATCGTGCTCCAGCAACCCCGCGTACAGGGTGGCGGGGTGATGCGCTTTCAGGAAGGCGGACTGGAGGGCGGGGACGGCGAAGGCGACCGCATGCGCGGGGCAGAAGCCTTCTCCGAACTACTGCTGGATTCCTCTTTCGATGGGTAGAGATGCTGGTAGCGGGGCAGTTGCGGGTGCTCGGGGGCGGGTGCTGGGTAGTGGTGCTGAGGGCACGGCCGGGCCGTGATGAGGGTGAGCAAGCGGTGGTCCACCGCCTGGCGTCGGCCAGAAGGGCGCCGAAGGTTGTGGTGGAGCGCTGCCGGATGGTGGAGCTGAGCTGGGGCGGCTGGCTGGTCCCGCAGATAGCCGACGAGCTGCGGTGCAGTCAGAAGACGGTGCGCCGCTGGCTGCACCGCTTCAACCGCTGTGGGCTGGAGGGACTGGAGGATCTGGGCGGGCAGGGACGCAAGCGAAGGATCACCGAGGCCGAGCGCTCGAGGATCGTCGGCCTGGTCAGGCTGACGCCGCCGGGTCGGCTGGAGGTGCAGCCGTCGAACGAGATGTGGGCCGCGGACGAGTCAGGGCCCTCGGAGTGGACTTTGGACACACTGGCTGCCACGGCCCGGGACCTGGGCATCGAGGTCAGCCGCTCCCAGGTACGTCGGATCCTGCTGGCCGAGGGGGTGCGCTGGCGGCGCACGCGCTCGTGGACCCGCTCGAGAGATGTGGACTTCGAGGGAAAAGGACGCGGATCGTCGAGCTCTACACCAGCCCGCCCGACGGCGCGACGGTGGTCTGCGCCGACGAACTCGGCCCGGTGATCCCACGCACCTTCCCGCCGGCACCGGGCTGGTCACCGGACGGACACCGCATCAAAAACGAGCTCGACTACTCCCGCGGACCGGAGAAAACCTGGGTCTACGGCGCCTTACGCGTCCGGGACGGCCACGAGGTCACGATGACGGCCACCTCCCGTAACAGTGCCTTCTACCAGCAGTTCCTCCAGCTGGTCGAGGACGCCAACCCCGTCGGGGACATCTACGTGATCACCGACAATCTGTCCTCCCACAACAGCATGTCCACCCGAACCTGGCTTGAGGAACATCCCCGCATCCAGCATGTGTTCATACCGGTCGGCGCCTGCTGGCTCAACCTCCAAGAGGGCTGGTGGCGCATCTTCCGCAAGACCGCCCTGGCCGGACGCTCCTTCGGCGACCGCGACCACATCACCCACGCCACCGAAGTGGCCACAGCCCAGCTCAACACCCGCGCCCGACCCTGGATCTGGGGCAGACCCGCACCACCCACCAGGCGTTTACGCCGCCGCTATGTGTACTTCCTTTGAGGAATCCAGCACTACTGAGCTTGAATGCGTGATGTCGTCGCAAGGAGGCGGCCCGGTCGGTCCGGGGCCGCCTCCTTGCGTGCGGTGCTGCGGTCGTTGTCGGCGTGGCCTATGCGTCGAGGGACTTCGCGGCCTCACGGATCACATCGAGGACGAAGTCAGGATGCGAGAGCATGGGAACGTGGCTGCTGTCCACGGGACGGATTTTGGCGCCCATGCGCTCGGCGGCGGACCGCTCCAGGTCGGGGTGCACGGTGTGGTCGTTGTTGGCGACGATGTACCAGCTTGGCTTTGTCCGCCAGGCGGTGCCGGGAACCTGCTGGTTGAACAGGTCCGCCACTGGCACAGCGCCCGTCGCCAGGACGAGCTTCTGCTCCGCTTCCGGGAGGTCGCCGCAGAAGTGTGGGACGCCCGAGGGCTTGAGCCACACGCGGCCGTCAGCGACGTCCACGTGCTCGAAGATGGGCGTGCGGGGGAATTTGTCCTGCTGTTCCTGCGACGTCTCGTCCTCGTCCGGGGCGAGCGCGGCGATGTACACCAGAGCGCCGACGCGGTCGTGGGTGCCCGCTTTGGTGATCAGGGTCCCACCGTAGGAGTGACCGACTAGCACGATCGGGCCGGGGACGTGGTTGAGCGTGAAGTTGACGCACGCGACGTCGCTTTCGAGCGAGTCGAGGCCGTGCTGTGAGGCGAAAACCTCGTGCCCTTCAGCCTGGAGCGTGGGGATGAGCTTGTTGAAGCACGACCCATCCGCCCAGAGTCCGTGGGCGAAGACAATGCTGGGCTTGCCCGCCATGGCATTTCCTCCTACGGAGAGGTCAAATATGTGACATTGCACCACATTGCACGTTCAGTGGCCTTATTATGCGTAACGGTCAGGCGTGTTGCCCAATCCCAATCGCTTGGCCTACACAACCGTGTTCTCCGGAGCTGATGGCTCTGTCAGTGCGTGGTTCTATCCTCCGCGGAAGGCCACGGACGGAATGGGAGTCACTGCTGTGCAGATCGCAGGGATTGAGCTGTATGTGAATCACCCAGTCATGGCTCTCGGTTCGACCGAGTGGATCCCAACGACGTTGGCTCTCAACGGCGAGCCTGCTGCCGCCTGCGACACGCATGTCATCGTGCGGGTCCAGAGAAAGGGGGCAGTCGATTCTCATACTGGCCGTACTCTGACGTCGGCGAACTGCTGCATATCGCCTACCGCGGGCGTGCCGCGCGCACAGCACGGAGCAATGTGTCACAGGCCAGCCCAAATCTCTCGGAATCTACTTTGAGCCGCCCGGTTTTGATCCAGCGTTTCTCTACCTCCGTCGTGACTTCCCGCGTTGCCGGGCCGCAGCAGAGCGGCGACCGGCTCTCCGCTGCCGCCCCGGCCGTGGTCGACGAACGCCATCAGCGGGTGGTGTCCCTAGCCAACGTCCACCCCGGCGGAACGAATACGGCGAGACCTCCACCAACCCCAGACCGTGTGGCCCACCAGAGTGACCGCAACGGCAACAGCCGTGAACCGAACGGTGGTCCAGGTACCCAGAACAACCTGACTCGGCCCGCGCGACTCCGTCTCCAGACGCATGGAAGTCTCATAAAAAGCCACCAGGGGAATAAGCAGCCGGAAGAGCAGGCCGCCGATGCCCGGCACCTGCGCGAGGTTCCCCAGGAGTCCAAGGGGTGCTCCGAAGAAGAATGCCAGCACACCCCAGAGGGCAGTTCCGGATGATCCCGCACCTGAGGAATCCAGTCCACCCAGGGAGGCCAAGCTTCCCTTAGTCAGGTAGTAGGCCACGACACCGATAGCCAGCCCCAGAGGCGCGAGAACAACCGATTCGATTTTGGACCGGCGGAAATAACCCACCAGAAACGCGTAACAGGCCCACGGCCACCCACCGGTGAAAACGGCGCCCACGGCCGCGCCTGGACCGCCACCCCAATGCTCAGCGGTAGGCCCTATCAGGCCAAGCAACAAGCCAAGCCCGAGTGGCACCGCAAACGACGCGGCCCGAGCACCCCAAAAGTTCACTCTCTCCCCTTCCGGCCCTAATGCGCCATTACTCCGGGCGCGTGTGCGCCCGGAGTAATGGCCCACCCGAGGGAGATCAACCCTCATCACGGCGGACACATTTATGCATTATCGTAATATGCGTAGCAGGTATATGCCGCACCTTGTGTGCTGTTGGCGTAGGAAGTCTGCCCCTTCGCCACCCAGCCACTTGAATGGTCGATGTTGCGTGGAACGCCAAGGAAGACCTCCTGGACCTGCTCGCCACCGCCCGGACCCGCCCAGACCGGGAACAGGTCCGCGATCTGCTGTACCGGTTCTACCGCCGATGCGCCGACGCCGACCTTCCCGAACTGCAGCGCCTGGCCACAACCGTCGAGACATGGTGGCCAGAGATCCTTGCGTTCCTGCACACTGGGATCACCAACGCCGGCTCCGAAGGCACCAACCGGGTCATCAAGACCATCGCCCGCGACGCCTACGGCTTCCGCAACCCCGGCAACCAGCGCTTACGCACCCGCTGCGCGACCACCCGTCGAGCCCGTGGACACCTCGATGCCCGCTAATTTCGTTGAGCCCGCACCCTGCAATCGTGTTGGCTAGCGGCACCGAACTGTCAGTACCGCAAGTGTCCGCTTGGCTGTAGCAGGGAGTTAAACGTGCAGGACATTGTTGTCGACCCCGTTGCCCACAATCGGGCAGCCTGGGACAAGTGTGTCCAAGAGGGCAACGAGTGGTCGAGGCCGGTGAGTGCTGAGGATGTCGAGCGCGCCCGCATGGGCGACTGGTCGATTGTTCTCATCGGGCGTGAGCCAGTCGACCGCTCCTGGCTGCCGACGGACCTGACCGGCAAGGACGTGTTGTGCCTGGCCTCCGGCGGTGGCCAGCAGGGTCCGATCCTCGCCGCCGCAGGGGCGCGGGTCACCGTATTCGACAACTCACCCCGCCAGCTCGGCCAGGACCAGATGGTGGCGGCGCGCGACGGACTCGAGCTGCGCACCGTCCTAGGCGACATGCGCGACCTCAGCGCCTTCGGCGACGCAACATTCGACGTCGTATTCCATCCGGTCTCTAACGTATTCGTACCAGACTTGGCACCGGTGTGGCGTGAGTGCTTCCGCGTCCTGCGACCGGGCGGAACTCTGCTCGTGGGCTTCCTCAACCCTGATGTGTACTTGTTCGACCACGAGGCACTCGACGAGCGCGGCGAGCTGATCGTCGTGCACAAGCTGCCCTACAGCGATGTCACGCAGTACTCCGCCGAGGAACGCGCCACGAAGTTCGGCGCGGATGCCCCTCTTGAATACAGCCACACCCTCACCGACCAGATCGGCGGGCAACTCGCCGCGGGGTTCGTCCTCACCGGCTTCGCGGAAGCGCCGCACCAATCCAACGCATCCGCTCAATACATGTCGCACTATTTTGCGACGCTGGCGGTCAAGCCGGGCTGACCCAGCCGCGGGGCCGGCCGAGACGGCCGTGTCTCCGAATGGCCAAGTGGAGCGCTGTGCCAGCCCGACCCCCTCTAGTAACTCCGCAGCCTGGGGCCTCGAGCGCCTACGGAACCGAGCGCTGACGCTGGCCTCGTCACCGCGCGGCGACCTCTCCGGCCCCGGCGGCCTCGCTGGCCGGGGCGCTGCCGTGCGCCGCTACCGCCGCCACTAGCGCTCCGGCGCTTGCCGTCCCCGCCGCGAGCGCGAACACCGCGTCTGTGCCCGCTTGGTCGAGCAGCGCCCCGGCGAAAGCCGAACCAGCGGCGAGGCCCACGTTGTAGGAGGTGCTGACCCACGTTCCCGCCTCCAACTGCGCGTCCGTCGGAACCGTTGAGTCCAGCAGCAGGAAGGACGTGATCAGCAGGGTGTCCGAGCAGACCCCGAGGCTGAGCAGCGCGAACGCCGCGACCGGCACCGCCGTGATCAGCGCCGGCAGGGCGAGGCAGACTGTGGCCGAGGCGGCCAGCAGCGCCAGCCGCGACGCGGGCGTGAGTCGCCACGCGTGGCGCCCGTAGGCCAGGCCGCCGAGAGCTCCGCCGACGGAGCAGAGCGCCAGCAGCCAGCCGGTGACACCCGCGCCCCAGGAGGCGACGGCGGCGATCTCCTCCACCGCGAGCGCGCACCCGGAGCTGAGGACGACCAGCAGAACGGCCGCGAAACCCGGTACGCGCAGGGGGCCCCAGGGTGACCGCGCGGTCGCGTTTCCGGCGGTCGGCTGCAGCTCGATCGCGGACCGGCGCAGCGCGGCGCCGAGCGCGCCGAAGCCGACGAGCACCAGAGCGACGCAGGAGGCCAGTGCCGACGGAGCCGAGGTGTCGCTGATCAGGACCCCGCCGACGGCCGGGCCGAGGGCGAAGACCGTCGACTCCGAGACGGTGTCCAGACTGAGCGCGCGCTGCCGCTGGGCCGGGTCGGTCGCCAACCGGCCCCACAGGGTGCGCATCAGCGGTCCCACCGGCGGCGGGACCGCCCCGGCGGCGGCGGCCAGGGCGATGGCTAGTGCTGTGACCGCAAAGGTTCACCGGCCTGGGGAGTGTGCCTCCTTTGACTGAGCAGACGTTCAGGAACACTCGCGCAAGGGAGCTGTCGCAGGAAGGCAGCGCATCACACGCCGGCGGATGAGC
>NZ_JBHVST010000159.1:0-16315 GCF_042885015.1 Streptomyces sp. NPDC058086
GCAGGCAGCCCCTTGCCCGCCGGGCGCGCCGCCGTGACAGACTCGCACCATGGGGAGACGCACGCAGGAGCAGCGGGACGCGATGACGGTCGAGATCGGGTACGCGCTCCTCAGCGCGACCTTCGCGGCGGGCCTGGCGCTCGGCGCCGTATCCGGCCCCGCGCTGCTCTTCCATCTCCCGCTCCCCGTCGAGAAGGTCCTGATCACCGCGGGGGTACTGCTGGCCACCGCGCTCTTCGCGGTACGCGTGGTCACGGTGCTCGTCCGCTTCGGCCGCGCGGCCGGCACTCACCCGAGCCACCCCGGCCGTACCAACCCCGACTCATAGGCCAGCACCACCAGTTGAGCCCGGTCACGGGCGCCGAGCTTCACCATGGTCCGGCTGACATGGGTCTTGGCCGTGAGCGGGCTGACGACCAGACGCCGCGCGATCTCGTCGTTGGACAGTCCGATGCCGACCAGGGCCATCACCTCCCGCTCCCGCTCGGTGAGCCGGACGAGCGACTCCGCGGCCGCGGGCTCCTTGGAGCGGGCCGCGAACTCCGCGATCAGACGGCGCGTCACGCCCGGTGACAGCAGCGCGTCGCCGCCGACCACCGCCCTTACCGCGCGCAGGAGTTCCTCCGGCTCGGTGTCCTTCACGAGGAAGCCGGAGGCACCGGAGCGGATCGCCTCGAAGACGTACTCGTCGAGCTCGAAGGTGGTGAGCATGACCACCTTCACGTCCTTCAGGTCCGGGTCTTCGGTGAGACGGCGGGTCGCGGCGAGGCCGTCGAGCAGCGGCATGCGGATGTCCATCAGGACGACGTCGGGGCGCAGTGCGCGCACCTTGCGCACCGCCGCCTCGCCGTCGGCCGCCTCACCGGCCACCTCCAGGTCCGGCTGTGCGTCGAGCAGTGCCTTGAAGCCCGCCCTGACCAGTGACTGGTCGTCGGCGAGCAGGACGCGGATCACCGGTCCTCCTTCGCCGACCACCGGTCCCCCTTCGCCGTCCCCGGCTCTCCTGCGCCATCCACCGGCTCGCCTTCACCGTTCACCGGTCCTCCTTGACCCTCAGCGGGAGCACGGCCAGCACCCGGAAGCCTCCGTCGTCGCGCGGGCCCGCCTCGATCGTGCCACCGAGGGCGACGGCCCGCTCCCGCATTCCGGCCAGCCCGTTGCCGCTGCCGCCCGCGTCGGTGCCGGTCGCGGGCCCGTCGTCGTCGATCCGCAGCCGCAGCGTGCCCTGCGCGGATTCGAGCCGCACGCGCGCGTGCCGCGACCCCGAGTGCCGTACGACATTGGTGAGTGCCTCCTGGACGATACGGAACGCGGCGAGGTCGGTACCCGGCGGAAGCTTCGGAACGCCGCCGGGCTTCTCGATCTCGACCGTCAGGCCCGCGCTCGCCGCCTGTTCGACGAGCTCGGGGAGCCGGTCGAGCCCCGGCGCCGGCGCACGCGGCGCCTCCCCCGGCGTACGGAGCGTGTCGAGCACCTGGCGGACCTCGCCGAGCGCCTCCTTGCTGGCCTCCTTGATAGTCGTGAGCGCCGTACGCGCCTGTTCCGGGTCGGAGTCGAGAAGCGCGAGGCCGACGCCCGCCTGGACGTTGATCACGGAGATGCTGTGGGCGAGGACGTCGTGCAGTTCACGGGCGATCCGCAACCGCTCCTCGTCGGCGCGCCGGGCGGCGGCCCGCGCGCGTTCGGCACGGTCGCGGGCCCACTGCTCACGGCGTATCCGGACCAGCTCCGACGCCACCAGGATCACCACGCCCCAGGTGATGAAGCCGAGTTCCTGGTTCCAGGAGCCGGCCCGGTCCCCCGCGGGCGGCAGCCGGCGGTAGAGCCAGTGCCCCACCAGCAGATGGCCGATCCACAGCATGCCGACGGCCGTCCAGGCGGCCCAGCGGTGCCCCGCGACGACCGCGCCGAAGCAGCCGACGGCCACCGTGACGAAGACGGGCCCGTACGGATATCCGGCGCCCAGATAGACCAGCGCCGCCGCGGCCGTGCCGAAGGCGACGAACACCGGGTACCGCTGCCGCCACAGCAGCAGGCCCGTGCCGAGGATCAGCAGCGCCCTCGCGAAGAGGTCCAGGGGGGTGCGTTCGCCGTCCTGAACGTGCGCCGCGAACTGGGAGCCGCCCAGCACGAAGACGGTCAGCAGCAGAGTGGAACGCCATGGCCACCGGTCACCGCGCCCGCCGTGGCCGCCATGCCCGCCGTGCCAGCCACGGTCCGCGCCGCTCCATCGGTGCCACCCCGGTGGCCCGTGCCGCCACCATGGCGGTGCCCCGCCCCACACCGGGGACCTGGGGATTCGCTGCTCTTCCATGACGGTCACGCTAGACGGCACGGGCCGCCGGGGGCGTCAGCCGGACGAGGTGATCACGCGTACTCCCCACGGAGTACCACCCGGTCTCCCCATGGAGTACACCCGATCGCCGTCAGGGACCGGCCGCGCCGTTCCTCTTGCCCGGCGTCCCGGTCGGCTCGGGGTACACCAGGCCCACGCCGTGGGCGAGTTGGTCCACCGCGTGCCGGAAGAACGGCTCACGGTCCTCCACGAGCCGGTTGAACTGGCCGAAGAGTTCGAACCCGATCAGCCCGAAGAGCTGGGCCCAGGCGGCGACGAGCCCCGCCACCGCCTCGGGCGGCAGGTCGGGGGCGAGGTCGGCGGCCATCCGCTGCGCCTCGGCCTTCAGCTCGGGCGACAGCGGGGTGCGGGCCACCCCCTTGCCCCGATAGGCGTCACGCACGATGCCGACCAGCAGCAGCCCCACGCGGGAGGCCGCCGGGATGGTCGTGTCCGGCGCGGCGTAACCGGGCACGGGCGAACCGTAGATGAGCGCGTACTCGTGCGGCTGCGCCAGGGCCCAGCGGCGCGCCGCCACGCACACCGCGATCCAGCGCTCGCGTGGCCCTGCGCCCGAGACTTTCGCGTGCGCCGCCTCCGCGCTCTCGCCGAGGGAGTCGTAGGCGTCGATGATGAGCGCGGTCAGCAGGTCGTCACGGCTGGGGAAGTAGCGGTAGAGCGCGGAGGAGACCATGCCGAGTTCGCGGGCGACGGCTCGGAGCGACAGCTTGGCCGCACCCTCCGCGGCAAGCTGTCTGCGCGCCTCGTCCTTGATGGCCGCGGTGACCTCGATCCTGGCTCGGGCGCGTGCTCCGCGTGCGGTACTCATGCGGGAAAGTGTGCCACGTTTTCAGAGCAGTGCACACAAACGAGAGCGGTGCACACAGACGAGAGCGGTGCACACGAACGAGAGCACCGCTCTTGCTTTGGATCACCGATCTCATGCAGACTGCTCTCAAGCGAGAGCAGTGCTCACAAAAGAGAGCGTCGCTCCCACCCAGAGAGCGGCGCTCTCGCGACCGATGGGGGTCATCATGTCCACGCACGTCCAGAAGCCCGGCTGGTTCACCGTCAACGTCTTCAACCGCTGTGTGGCGTTCATCACTCGCCGCGGTCTCAGCATCTGGGGCTCCCGGGTCCTGGCCGTCCGCGGCCGCAAGAGCGGCGAGTGGCGCACCACCCCGGTCAATCTGCTCACCGTGGACGGGCAGCAGTACTTGGTCGCCCCGCGTGGCCACGTCCAGTGGACGCACAACATGCGGGCCGCGGGCGGCGGCGAGCTGCGCCTCGGCAAGAAGGTGGACACGTTCACCGCGACCGAGGTCGGCGACGACGACAAGGTTCCGCTGCTGCGTGCCTACCTCAAGCGCTGGAAGGCCGAGGTCGGTGTTTTCTTCGGTGGCGTCGGCCCCGACTCGTCCCCCGAGGAGCTGCGGCGCATCGCCCCCGACCACCCGGTCTTCCGGATCACGGTCACGAGCTGACCGGCCAGGAGCCGACGGGCACGCCGCCAGCCACCGGCCACTCCACGGTCACGGACACGGCCCCGCGACCACCGACCACCGACCAGTCCACGGACACCTACACCTACACCTGCACCGGCACGGCCACGACTCCGCGGCCGACGGTCACTCCGTGGTCGGAGTGCCCTCGGCGGCCGTCGGTGCGGCGGCGGCCGATCGCCGGTCGAGCGCGGACAGGGCACGCCCGGCCATCGGGTGGGAGCGCACCATCTCGCCCAGCGTGGTCGAACCGCGGGTGATCCCGGCGAACGCCTTCCATGCGGGCCGCAAGCTGGTGATCGCCGCGTGGAGCATGCCCGGCCGGCGCTCGAAGGCCGCGAGCATGCTCTTGCCGACGGCCATCTCCACGCCGAGCCCCGCCTTGATGGCGAAGGCGTAGTTGAGCGCTTGGCGCCGGGTGTCCACCGCGTCGTGCGCCTCGGCGACCCGTACCGCCCACTCCCCCGCGAGCCGCCCGGAGCGCAGCGCGAAGGAGATGCCCTCGCGGGTCCAGGGTTCGAGCAGCCCCGCCGCGTCGCCGCAGACCAGCACACGCCCGCGCGACAGGGGGGAGTCGTCCGCGCGGCAGCGCGTCAGGTGCCCGGAGGAGATGCTCGGCTCGAAGCCGGCGAGTCCGAGCCGGGCGATGAAGTCCTCCAAGTACCGCTTGGTGGCGGCGCCTTCGCCGCGCGCGGAGATCACGCCGACGGTGAGCGTGTCCCCCTTGGGGAACACCCAGCCGTAACTGCCCGGCATGGGACCCCAGTCGATCAGGACCCGTCCCTGCCAGTCCTCGGCGACGGTCTCCGGCACCGGGATCTCCGCCTCCAGGCCGAGGTCGACCTGGTCGAGCTTGACCCCGACGTGCGCCCCTATGCGGCTGGCGCTGCCGTCGGCGCCGACCACCGCCCGCGCCAGCACGGTCTCGCCGCCCTGGAGGACGACGGCGACGGTGCGCCGGTCGGGCACGGCGGACCCGTGCTGTTCGACCCGCGAGACCGTGACGCCCGTACGCAGCTCGGCGCCCGCCTTCTGGGCGTGCTCGACGAGCTGCTGGTCGAACTCGGGCCGGTTGATGAGCCCGAACAGCATCTGCTTGGAGCGCCGGGTGCGGGTGAACTTGCCGTCGAGCGAGAACGTGACCGCGTGCACCCGGTCCTGGAGCGGTAGCTCGAAGCCGGGTGGCAGGGCGTCGCGCGAGGGGCCGATGATGCCGCCGCCACACGTCTTGTAGCGGGGCAGCTCCGCCTTCTCCAGCAGCAGGACGCTGCGTCCTGCGACCGCTGCCGCATAGGCGGCCGAGGCACCCGCCGGCCCCGCGCCCACCACGACGACGTCCCACACCCGCTGTTCGTCGTCCGCCGAAGAGTTCTCGCTGCTCACGATGGTCTACTGCTCCCAGTCCAGCCGTCTGCCGCACGTGTCCCGAGCATCCTACGGCGGGCATCGCCGCAGGCCACTGTGGGAGGATCGGGGGCGTATGCGGCCTGCACACCAGGACGCGCGTACGCACCACCCGATCACTTGTACACAGAAGTACAACGTCGCACCTACAAGGAGCGTGCCCATGTCGTCGAATCCGGTCGCCGAGACCGTCGCCTCGCTCATGCCCAGGGCGCAGGCGGAGCTCACCGAGCTGGTGGCCTTCAAGTCGGTGGCGGACTTCGACCAGTTCCCCAGGAGTGAGAGCGAGGGCGCCGCGAACTGGGTCGCCGACGCGCTGCGCGCCGAGGGCTTCCAGGACGTGGCGCTGCTGGACACCCCGGACGGCACGCAGTCGGTCTACGGCTTCCTGCCCGGGCCTGAGGGCGCCAAGACCGTGTTGCTGTACGCGCACTACGACGTGCAGCCGCCGCTGGACGAGGCGGCCTGGACGACCCCGCCGTTCGAGCTGACGGAGCGCGACGGCCGCTGGTACGGGCGCGGCGCCGCCGACTGCAAGGGCGGGTTCATCATGCACCTGCTCGCGCTGCGCGCGCTGAAGGCGAACGGTGGCGTTCCGGTGGGCGTCAAGGTGATCGTCGAGGGTTCGGAGGAGCAGGGTACGGGCGGTCTGGAGCGGTACGCCGAGGAGCACCCGGAGTTGCTGACCGCCGACACCATCGTCATCGGCGACGTCGGCAACTTCCGGCTGGGTCTGCCGACGGTCACCTCGACCCTGCGCGGGATGACGCTCGTACGCGTGCAGATCGACACGCTGGAAGGCAACCTGCACTCGGGCCAGTTCGGCGGGGCGGCGCCCGACGCGCTGGGCGCGCTGATCCGCGTACTGGACTCGCTGCGCGCCGAGGACGGTTCGACGACGATCGACGGGCTGACCGGGGATGCGCGCTGGGAGGGGCTGCAGTACGAGGAGGAGGCGTTCCGCAAGGACGCCAAGGTGCTGGACGGGGTCGAGCTGACCGGCTCGGGCACGGTCGCCGACCGCATCTGGGCGCGTCCGGCCGTCACCGTGCTCGGCATCGACTGCCCGCCGGTCGTCGGCGCCACCCCGTCCGTGCAGGCGGGCGCGCGTGCGCTGGTGAGCCTGCGGGTGCCGCCGGGCGTGGACGCGGTCGAGGCGACCAAGCTCCTGCAGGCCCATCTGGAGGCGCACACGCCGTGGGGCGCGCGGGTGAGCAGCGAGCAGATCGGCCAGGGCCAGCCCTTCCGCGCCGACACCTCCAGCCCGGCGTACACGGCGATGGCCGAGGCGATGGCGGTCGCCTACCCGGGCGAGGAGATGCAGTCCGCGGGCCAGGGCGGCTCCATCCCGCTGTGCAACACCCTCGCCTCGCTCTACCCGGACGCGGAGATCCTCCTCATCGGCCTGAGCGAGCCGAAGGCGCAGATCCACGCCGCGAACGAGAGCGTCTCCCCCGACGAGCTGGAGCGTCTCTCGGTCACGGAGGCCCTGTTCCTCCAGAAGTACGCGGCGAGCTGACCACCCGGCCGGGAGCACGAGCGCACGAGCGGAGAGGGTCCTCGCCACACGGCATGGGCCCTCTACGCGCGCCGGGGCGGTAGCTCGGCCCGGTGAACGGCCCCGAGGCGACCGCGCGTTACGCGCCGAGACGTACGCGTTCACGTGCGCGCACGGCCAGTCATACCGGATCCTCGGGTCGGAAACGGCGTACTGCAGGTCGGAGAAGCAGGTGGAACGCGATGACGACGTCCGCCGACAGCAGCGGCCACGCCATGGTGCGGTGGACGTCGACACGCAGGGCGAAGTCGCGAGGCCTACGGTGGCCGAGCGGTCGGCATTTCCGCCGGGTACGCTCAACAACTGCCGCTCCGGGCGCCGTTGACCATCGGCGCCGGATCACCCCCTGGCTGTACACCATCGACGTCGGCCGAGGGGTGGCCCGGCATCGACGTCAGCCGAGTGGTATACCGGCCTCCAGATAGAGTGCGGCGCCGCGCTCCCGCGCCCGCAGGGCCCAGCGCAGCCGCTCGTAGCGCACCGGTGGCAGCAGGTCCGCCGCCTCCCGCTCGGTGACGAAGCGCCAGGCGCGCAGTTCGGGGCCGGGGAGCAGCAGCCGGTGCGCCTCGTCGGAGTCGAGGCGGCCGCCGTCGAAGAGGAGGCGCAGACCGCCGTAGCCGGGAGGTGCGGGCGGCTCCCAGTCCACCACCAGCAGACCGGGTACGTCCTCGAGCCGTATGCCGGTCTCCTCGGCGACCTCGCGCATGCCCGCGCGCGCGGGAGCCTCCCCCGGTTCGACGACACCGCCGGGAAACTCCCAGCCCGCCTTGTAGGTGGGGTCGACGAGCAGCACCCGGTCCTCCTCGTCGAAGAGGAGAACTCCGGCGGCGAGGGTCTCGGAGGTGGGTTCGGGGGTCTGCACGATGTCGCACGCGGACGCGTCACCGGTGCGTACGGCTTCGGCGACGCGCAGTGCGGTGTCGTGCGGGGTGAGGGCGCTGGTGTCGACGGGGTGGGCGTCGGCGGTGAGCCAGGAGGCGAGCGCCGCGCGATAGGGCTCGATGTGGTCGTAGGACCACTGGCGCACCCGTATCTCGCCGTCGGGGAGGTCCTCGGGTATCTCCCGGTCGGCTATGCGCGCCCGCAGGATCGTTTCCGCCGGGGCGAGGAGCACGTGGCGTACTTCGATCCTGCGCGAGGCGAGGCCGCCGAAGATCTCGTCACGGTACTCCTGGCGCAGCAGGGTCATGGGAACCACGAGAACGCCGCCGAGCTCCGCGAGCAGGGCGGCCGCGGTGTCGACCACCAGGCGCCGCCAGATCGGCAGGTCCTGGAAGTCGCCGACCTCGGCGAGGCGTTTGGCGGGCAGCAGGTGCGCGAGCTCGCCGCCGATCACCTCGGGGTCGAAGAGCGTGCTGTTCGGGATCAGGTCGATCAGTTCCCGTGCGGTGGTGGTCTTCCCCGCACCGAACGCACCGTTGATCCAGACGATCACGGTTCCCCCTCTTCTGTTGGCCCCCTGAGGCTTGCCCGCTTCACCCTGCCACGGAAACCAGCCGCAGATGAGGGAGCCGACGGCGCGGCGCCGGTGCCCCGTCCCGGGGAGCACCGGCGCCGCGTGTCCGTCCCCGCGCCTCAGCCGTTGTGGCCGAGCGCGGTGTCGTCCACGGCCAGGCTCTCGCTGCTGAGCGTGTGGTCGAGGCTGCTGAGCGTGTCCTTGACGGGCAGGTCGCTCAGGGACTCGCCGTCGACGGCGTGGGACGGGGTGATCGCCGCGACGACGAACCCGGTGGCGAGGGAGGCGATGGCCAGCATGCTGCGCTTCTTCATGCCCGGTTCAACTCCGAACGCGACGAGGAGTCACGGGTGGGTCACACAACTCCCACTCCTCCCCTTCGGACACATCAGCGGCACTACCGTCATCCCACTCGAAACACCTCAGGGGGGACGACATGACCAACCCGTACACGGCACCACCCGCCGGATCGGCCCGCACCGCCCCGGGCTGGGCCCGCAAGCGCTACGTACTGCCCGCGCTGGCCGTGGCCCTCTTCATCGGCGTCGGCATCGGCAACAGCGGCGGGGACACCACCGAGTCCGCCGCGGCGAAGCCTGGTCCGACCACCACCGTCACCGCCACGGCGACCGCGACGCGGACCGCCACGGAAACGGTCACGGCGACGCCCGCCGCCACCGTGACCGTGCGAAGCACGAAGACCGTGCGCGCGACGGTCACCGCGCAGCCCGCCGTCGCGGGCGGTAGCGGCAGCGGCGACAGCGGCGGGGGCTCCGTGTACTACGAGAACTGCGCCGCGGCCCGAGCGGCGGGCGCCGCGCCCGTCCACGTCGGAGACCCCGGCTACGGCCGCCACCTCGACCGCGACGGGGACGGCGTCGGCTGCGAGTGACGCGCGGATCAGCTGAGTGTCCGGGCGTTCTGACAGCAGCGAGCCCCGCACCGGGCGCTGTTCCGGGCGGGGCATCAGCAACAACCCCGACTGGATCGTTGGGATGTTGACGACAATGCTAGGGGCGGCCACTGACAACGCGGGCCGGCTACGCCGCCGAGCCACCAGCACACAGACGATCCGCTCGGCCCGGCCACTACGTGGCTCGTCCCGCGATGCCACGGCAACGATGCAGAGGAAAGCGCTTTCGGGATGATCTATACCGGCAACTGCGGCTGTGCCGCACGGCTGGACTCGGACCCGACCCAGTGACCCGCCTTGACGGGGATACCCGCACCCTCGGCTTCCTGAGCGATCATGGTGTGCGGGTCTGGGTGGTGGGCCATGGTCTGCCCTTGGTCACTCGTAGCCCTTCCCGATCTCTCCCCAGGTGACTTCGCGCTCCTCGAGCTCGCAGTACTTCCGGACGCGGTCGCGGGCCATGTCGTCGAGGTGGACTTGGTGGAAGTGGACCGAGTGATCCGCGGTGGCGCTCGCAACGTCCGTCGGTACCGTGACCAGGCCAAACGAGATGGCACCCGACCAGTCGTTCGGGGCATGGCAGACCTCCGCGACGTGCCCCGAGAAGGGCAGCCTACGAGCGTCCACGCCGTCCGGCACGCGTTGTGCGAGGCGCTCTGAGACCGCGGTCCGGATGCGCATCCGGGCCAGCCGGGTGAGCCTGAAACCATGTCCGGAGAGCTGCACGTGATTGTGTACCCACCATCCCCGACCGACGGCAGCCGACAGGTGCGCGTCAATGGAGAACTGCTCACCGCACACTCACTGCGCGACCTGGCCGCCTTCCTCCGCTACGCCGGGCTGGAAGGGATCGACGAGGTCGATGTAGCCAACTCAAGGGTGATCGAGTGGCACGGCGGCGGGCCTGAAGCATGGTCTCCACCGACGTGACGAGCGTGACGCGGCGAACACCGTCGACCCTCACCCGGCTGCTCGGAAAGACCGTACCGGTGACCGCGGGCCGCGGAAGAGAAGACGATCATGGCTATGCCGATTGTGGGCTGGGCGACCCCGACCGACGGCATGCGGCGGACTGAGCACAACCTGGCCGTCGAGCCCGTCATCCTCTTCGACAACGTTGACGAGCCGATCATCACAACCCTCGCCGACGCCCTCCACGACTGGACCGAGGGCGAAACGCTGCACCAGATCATCGCCCCCCGGCTTCGAAGTCCGCGAAGTCCCCGACGGGGCCCAAGAAGATCTCCCTGGATCTCCGGTCGCGTCAAGGGGGCGCCAGTGTCTGCCTGACACCCCGTAAATCCGCAGGTCAGGACCTAGCCCTTGGTGGACCCCAGTGTCAGGCCCGCGACGAAGTGCCGTTGCAGGAGCAGGAAGACCAGGATCGTGGGGAGGGCGACCAGGACGGAGCCCGCGGCCAGCAGGTTGTAGTCGGTGAAGAACTGGCCGCGGAGGTTGTTGAGGGATGACGTGATCGGGAGCTTGTCGGGGTTGGAGATGAAAATCAGGGCCCAGAGGAAGTCGTTGTAGACCCAGGTGAACTCAAGGGTGCCGAGGGCCGCGAGGGCGGGGCGGCAGAGCGGGAGGGTGATGCGCCAGAACTGGGTCCACACACCCGCGCCGTCGACGATGGCGGCCTCGAGGATCTCCTGCGGCAGCGTCCGCATGAAATTGGCCAGCACGAAGACGCAGAAGCCCATCTGGAAGCCGATGTTGACGATGATGACGGCCCAGTAGGAGTCGTACATCGTCAGCGAGTCGGACATCCACCACGGCAGCGGGATCTTGTTGAACAGGACGTACAGCGGGGTGACGATGACCTGTTGGGGCAGCAGGTTGCCCGCGGTGAAGAACATCAGCAGGACGAGGCCCCCGCGCAGCTTCAGCCGGGACACGGCGAAGGCTACGAACGAGGCGAGGAAGAGGGTCACCAGGACGGCGGGCACGGCGATGAGCAGGGTGTTGGTGAAGTACTTGCCCATGCCGGATTCGCTGTAGGCGCGACGGTAGTACTCGAAGGACAGGTGCTTCGGGAAGGAGAAGTAGCCGTTCTGCGCCGTCTCCTCGTAGGGCCGCAGCGAGGCGTAGACGGCGAGCAGGAGCGGCGCGAGGAAGGCGAGCGAGACGCCCATCAGGAAGATGTGGACGCCGAAGCGGCCGGGGCGCGGCCTGCGGCGGGGAGCGGGCGTCGGCTCCGGCGCGGGTGCCGGGCGCACGGGGGCGCCGGTGCGGATGTCGGCGGTCATCGTTCGCGCGCACCTCGCAGCTCTTGGACCAGGAACGTCACGATGAACCCCAGGGAGACGGTGAGCAGGACGACCGCGATGGCGGAGCCGAATCCGATGCGGCTGGCTTCCCCGATGATGTTGTCGGTGATCAGGACGGAGAGCAGTTCCAGGCCGTTGCGGCCCTTGTTGACCGCGTAGACGATGTCGAACGCGCGCAGCGCCTCGATGACGGTGATGACACCGACGATCACGTTGACCGGACGCAGGGTCGGGAAGACGACGCGGAAGAAGGTCTGGCGGGCGTTCGCGCCGTCGATCGCGGCGGCTTCCTTCAGCTGCGGGTCGACGGACTTGAGTCCGGCGAGGTAGAGGATCATGACGTAACCCGTGTGCCGCCAGCTCGCCGCGATCATCATCATCCAGATGTTGAGGTGCGCGTCACCGAGCCAGTCGATCGGGTTCTCGTGGTTGTTGAGGATCGTGTTGACCACGCCCTGGTCGGTGCCGAGGATCAGCTGCGCGATGAAGCCGACGATGGCGAGCGAGAGCACGACCGGCAGGTAGATGACGGACTGGTAGAAGCGGCTGAAGCGCACTCCACGGTCGATGAGCACCGCGAGGAACAGTCCGAACGGGGTGGCGATCAGGCCGAGGAAGAGCAGCCACAGGACGTTGTGCCGGACAGCGGGCCAGAACGCCGGGTAGTTCTCGAACACGTTCTTGTAGTTGTCGCCGCCCACCCAGTGGATGTCGCCGACGCCGTCCCAGGAGGTGAAGGAGAGCCCGATGGACGCGAGGGTCGGGCCCCAGACGATGACGATGTCGAGCAGGACGGGTATGCCGAGGAGCACGCCGAGGACGACGGCGTCGCGGCGGGAGAACCGCCGCAGCCTCCGTCGTCCGGCGCGCCGTGGGATGTTGAGCGCCACGGAACGTCTTCCCCCAGTGATCAGCCGACGGGCGACGAGAAGATGGTCTTCTTCTGTCGTTCGATGCTGTTGCAGAGACCGTCGACGTCCTTCGGGTTGCCGATGAAGTCCTGGATCGCCTTGATCATCACGGTCGAGGCGAAGTCCGGACGGGTGTCGCGGTCCATGAACTGCGAGATCTGCTTGGCGCCCGAGACGAGCTGGGCCGACTTCTTCTGCAGGGCGCTGTACTTGGTGGTGTCGGCACCGTCGTTGACGGCCACGTTGTTGGGGTCGAGGGCGAGGTAGGTGTTCTCGGCGGTGGGGGTGCCCAGCCATTTCAGGAGGGCCTTGGCGCCGTCGAGGTTCTTCGACTTCTTGGCGACCAGGAAGCCGTCGATGGGTGCTTCCACGGCGTCCTGCGCGTACTGCGGGTCGATCTCGGGGAAGGCGAAGAAGTCGATGTCGTCGCGTTCGTTCTCGGGGAACTGGGTGCCCGGGTGCGGCATTCCGAAGACCGCCATCCCCGTCTTGCGCTGCTGCAGGCTCTGCCCGGCCTCCTCCCAGGTCCGGCCGAGGGCGCCCTTCTGGTAGTAGGGCATGACCTCGCGCCAGGTGTCGAAGACTTTCTTCACCTTGGCGTCGGTCCATGCCTCCGTGCCGGCCATCAGGGACTTGTGGAAGTCGTATCCGTTCAGGCGCATGTTGATGTAGTCGAAAGTGCCCATCGCGGGCCAGCCGTCCTTGTCGCAGAAGGCGACGGGCGTCCCGTCCTTCGACATCTGCTTGGCCAGCGCGATGAAGTCGTCCCAGGTCTTGGGCTGTTGGTAACCCTTGGACTGGAAGAGGCTCTTGCGGTGGAAAACGGCCCACGGATAGTAGTAGTACGGCACGAAGTACTGCTTGCCGGAATGCGTGGACTGCTCCTTCAGAGCGTCGGAGAAGCCGGTGAAGCCGCTCCACACGTCGCTGATCTCGTGCAGGAGCCCCTTCTCCGCGAAGTACTGCATGCGATACCCCGCGAACCACATGAAGACGTCGTCGGGCGTGCCCTGGAGATAGCGGTTGATGTTCTCCTGGAAGTCGTTGTGGTCCTTGGTATTGACCTTGACCTTCTTGCCGGACTTCTTCTCGTACGCCGAGAAGGCCGCCGCATACGCCTTCTTGGGGACCGGGTCCGAGGCGTTGGACCCCACGGTGACTTCGTTCTTGTTTCCGCCGGGTCCGTTGCCGCAGGCGGACAGCAGGGCGGGGAGCGTGAGCGCGCCGGCCCCGACGGCCGCACCACGCAAGAGATTTCGCCGGGACATCCGATGACCTGACACGCCTTCGGGCACGACGATCCCCTTCAACGATGACTGCGCCATGTCCCCCTCCTCGGGGTGCCACCCAACACAACCGAACGCGAGGCTTGGATCTCACTCCCATGTCGGAGACTCGTCAAGGGTTCTGACGAGATATCGAACAACCGTTACCACTTCTCTTCCAACAGAGTTGGACAGGTCCTACCGTAAGCGCGCACCCTTGTCGCGGACATGCAGTCATCCTATCTTTCGCGAGTTCGGAGGAACGTAACGATGCGTCACCTTCCCACCCGCACAACCCGCCGAAGAGTGGTCGGAGCACTCGCGACGGCCCTGTTGTGTACGACCGGTCTGACCGCCCCGGAGGCCCTGGCCGCCCCCGCCCCCGCCGAAGCCCCCGCGTCCCCCGCCCTGGCGGACGGCCTCGCGCTCACCCCTCCGATGGGTTTCAACAACTGGAACTCCACGCACTGCCGGGCCGAGTTCAACGAGAGCATGGTCAAGGGGATCGCGGACCTCTTCGTGGAGAAGGGGCTCAAAGACGCCGGGTACCAGTACGTCAATCTGGACGACTGCTGGGCCCTGCCGTCCCGGAACGCCGACGGCAAGCTGGTGCCCGACCCCGTGCGCTTCCCGAACGGGATCAAGGCGGTCGCCGACTACATCCATGCCAAGGGACTCAAGCTCGGCATCTACACCAGCGCGGGCACGAAGACGTGCGACAGCGTCGGGTTCCCGGGCGCCCTCGGCCACGAGTACAGCGACGCCCGGCAGTTCGCGGACTGGGGCGTCGACTATCTCAAGTACGACAACTGCAACAACCAGGGCGTGGACGCCAAGCTGCGCTACACGACCATGCGGGACGCGCTGAAGGCGACGGGGCGGCCCATCGTCTACAGCCTCTGCGAATGGGGCCAAAACAAGCCTTGGGAGTGGGCCGCGGACGTCGGACATCTGTGGCGAACGACCGGTGACATCAACGACAGCTGGGGCTCGATGCTGTCGATCCTCAAGCAGAACCTGCCTCTCGCCCCGCACGCGGGTCCCGGTCACTGGAACGACCCGGACATGCTGGAGGTCGGCAACGGCGGCATGACCGACACCGAGTACCGCTCGCACTTCTCGATGTGGTCGGTCATGGCGGCTCCGCTGCTCATCGGCTCGGATCTGCGCAAGGCGTCGCCCGCCACCTTCGACATCCTCGACAACAAGGAAGTCATCGCGGTCGACCAGGACCCGCTGGGCAAGCAGGGCACCGTGCTCTCCTCCGAGGGCGGACGCTGGGTCGTCACCAAGGAGATGAAGGACGGCAGCCGGACGGTGGCACTGTTCAACGAGACCGGCAGCGCCCAGCACATCGCCACGACCGCGGCCGCCGTGGGGCTGCCGGCCGCCCACGGCTACACCCTGCGCGACCTGTGGCAGCACCGGAGCTACAACACCGCCGGCGCCGTCTCCGCGACCGTCCCCGCGCACGGCACGGTCCTCGTCCGCGTCTCGGCCGACCGCCACTGGGCCAAGAACCCGCCCGCCGTCGAACTCGGCCTGGAAGGCAGCCCGTTGGCGGAGTCGGGCAAGCCGGTCCCCCTGACGTCGGTGGTGACCGACCTCGGCCGTACGCCCGCGCGGCGCGTCTCGGTGGCGCTGAGCGGCCCGACGGGCTGGAAGGTCGCGACTGCCTCACCGACCACGGCGGGCACGGTACGCACGGGAGACTCCCTGCGTACGAAGTGGCGGGTCACCGCGCCCGAGGGCACGGCCACGGGATCGTACGACCTGACGCTCAAGGCCACGTACCGCTCACCGACCGGCATACGCGCCGAGAGCGTGCTCCCGCTCACGGTGTCGATCGTCGTGGCTCCCCCTTCGGGCGTCTCCTATCTCGGCGACCTGCCGTGGCTGTCGACGGCCAATGGATTCGGCCCTGTTGAGCGCAACACCAGCAACGGGGAGAGCGCCGCGGGCGACGGTCATCCGATCACTCTCGGCGGAGTCGTATACGCCAAGGGACTCGGTGCGCACGCTCCGAGCGCCGTCGAGTACTACACCGGCAAGCGGTGCCGGACCGTCACCGCGGATGTCGGCGTCGACGACGAGAAGGGCGCCAAGGGCACCGTCGCGTTCGAGATCTGGGCGGATGGCACGAAGGTCGCCTCGACCGGGGTGCTCACCAACGCCATGCCGGCCCAGCCGGTCTCGGCCGATGTGACCGGCGCCCAGGTGGTTCGCCTCGTCGTCACCGACGGCGGCGACGGCGTCGACTCGGACCACGCGGACTGGGCGGACGCCCGACTGACCTGCTGACCGGCGCGCCGAGCCGGGGGTCTCCTCCGGCTCGGCAGCGGGCGGAAACCCGGCCGATCGGCCCCTTGTCGGTCGTCGGGCCGCCCCACGCCGGCGCCCCGCCCCGGACACTCCGCCGGCGACCGAAGTGCCCGGTACGACCGGGGCCGAGCCGACCGCGCCCGGAGGACTTGGCCCAAGCAGGCTCCCCGCAGGGGGCGTCGGCCCCGGACCGCAGACCCGATCACGGCTCGAGCCGCGACCGCGCTCCCCTCACCCGACGGATCACCCGCACCTCCGGTCGGCACACCCGACGGATCACCCGCACCCCCGGTCGGCACACCCGACGGATCACCCGCACCCCCGGTCGGCACACCCGACGGACCACCCGCACCCCCGGTCGGCACACCCGACGGACCACCCG
>NZ_JBHVST010000160.1:0-16175 GCF_042885015.1 Streptomyces sp. NPDC058086
GGCCGCGCCGCACACCCCCTCCTACGCCAGCGCATCCTGCTCAGCTGACCTCAAAGTCCACGGGAATCACCGGCTACGAAAATCTTGGAAGAGTCTCATTCCTGATAGACCCTCTCCCGTGGGGCGTGACGTGATGTGCGGTTGATCAGCTCCGCTCAGCGCTATGCGGCAGCGAGCTGGAGGAGTTCGGGAACTCCCCGGGCGCGGGCGTAGGGCTGGAAGCGGGGGAGCAGGTCGTCGACGAGGGCGACGCAGCGGGGTGCTCCGATGCGGCGGGCAAGGAGCAGGGACTGGGTGGCGGCGGCCGCGGCGGGCTCGGGTTCCTTCAGATCGAGGTAGCTTGCGGCGCGGTAGGCGAGGAAGACGCCGCGGGTCTTGTCCCGGGCCGTGGGTAGGAGGCGTTCGCCCTCGGTGATGAGCTGGTGGGCGCGGCCGGTGTCGCCGAGGTCCAGCAGGGCCTGGCCGGAGTCCACGGCGAGATCGGCGTCGGACACCCAGGCGCACCAGGCGGGCCGGTCGGTGCCGGCGTCGCTGAGGTGTTTCTCGGCCGCGGCGAGGGCGCGCAGCACGGCGCGGCGATCGTTGCGCGCGGCGAGGGTTCGGGCGAGACGCAGCTGGAGCAGGCAGCGGGCGGCGGGGTTTTGAGCGCGGGTCAGGGCGTGGTTGAGGATGTCGGCCGCGGTGGCGTGGTCGTTGCGCCAGGCGGCCTGGTAGGCGAGGTCGCCCAGGAGGCCGGCGCCCATGTCGCGGTCCGCGGCGGCGTGGGCGTTGTGCAGGCCGGCGATCCAGTACTGGCTGGCGTGGGTGTGATGTCCCAGATCGAAGCGGTGCCAGGCGACGGTCTGGGACAGACAGGCCGCCAGGGTGTGCAGGCGCAGCCCGGTGGCGGGTGTGTGCCGGCCGCGTGCGAGCAGGTCGGTTGCGGTGGACAGGTGGGCGTCCAGCAGTACGGCGGTGTGCTGGCGCTGCTCGGTGGCGAGGCTGGCGAGTCGCTGGGTGGAGGTCTCCAGGAATGCGACGAGTTCCTCGCTGATCGGTTTGCCGTCGCGGGCCTGGGCGAGAGCGCCGGTGGGGCCGAGGGCCCAGTCCGCGGCCAGCGCGGTCAGGGCGGCGCCGGAGATCGTTAAAAGGGTGCGGCGTTCCATCGCTGTTCGCAGGGCCTCTCTCAGGGCGGGCACGGAGCTGTGGGGTCCGAGCGGGACCACGCCGTCGGCGGTGAGCGGCAGCCAGTTCGGCCAGTCGTCGCTGCGGACGATGTCCGGCGGCAGGCCGAGCGCCTCGGCGATATAGATCTGGGATTCTTCGTTGGGCTCCACGCCCCGCTCCCACTTGCGTACCCGTGCCTTGTCGGTACCCGACCGCATTCCGCGCCGGCGGGCCGCAGCCTGCACCCCGGCGACGAGCGCAACCTGCGTCATGTCACGGGCTGCGCGCGCGACGGCCAGTGGGTGACGGGTGGTCTCTTCCACCCCTCCATCCAATCACTCACCGCACGCGACCGGTGACGGATTGCCGGTTGGGGACTCCTGCGGGACTCCCTTCAAGCTGTGTCCACTCCCGGCGGTTGAGCCGCTGTTTGAAGCCGCGTACCAGGCGGCGGGGAGGCCGGAGGAGGTGTATCAGGCGGAGGCGGCGCCGTGGGCGTCGACCGGCGGCGGCAGGGTGTTCAGACGTTCGCGAAGGTCGCTCACACTGTCGGCCGGACAGTCAGCGAGCAGGCTGTCGAGGCGCTTGAGCCGGGTGCGGGCGGTGGAGCGCAGGCGGCTGGGCGGAATGCGGTCGAGCACGTCCATGCCTCGTTGGGCGGCGTCGGACGGCTGGGCGGAAGCCTCCGCCTGGGCGAGGACGAAGGTGGCGGCGGCCCATCCCGGGGTGCCGGTTGTGCAGGTGGCCGCAGAGCTTTCGGCGCGGGAGCGGGCCTGTGCGGTGCGGCCGAGCGCGAGGTGCGCCTCCGCCTGGTGCAGGGCCAACTCGGCTGCGTCGAAGCCGAACCGGTCCGGCGCCTCGCCAACAGGGTCGGCTTCGAGCTCGGTCAGTCCTTCCTCAAGCGCGGAGGTCGCCTCCCGGTCGAGGCCCTGCAGGGCGAGCGTGGGCAGCAGGGCCCAGGCGTGCAGCTGGGCGCGGACCAGCCCGCGGGGAGCCGCCGCGCCGCGTTCGGCGTAGGTGAGCGCGGCAGGGAGATTGCCGGTGCTGCGTGTGACCATGCTCAGCGCCCCGTACGTCCATGCGGCCAGGGCCGCGTCGCCGCACCGGTCCGCGTATGCGGCGGCGGTGGCCAGGTGGGTGCGGGCGCCTGAGAAGTCTTCCAAGTGGAAGGCGAGGTTGCCCAGCAGGGCCGAGAGTCGGCCGACCTGGCGCTGCAGATCGGCGCTGGCTCCGCCCGGAGCGAGGACCTCTGTCAGCAGGGCGCGGGTGGCGTGAACCTCCCTGAAGAGCACCGGTACCGGGTGCCGGGAGTAGTTCAGGGCGTAGTGGTCGGCAGCGGCCTCAGCGAGCTCGGCCACCAGGGCGTTGCCTTCGGGCTCTGCCAGGAGCGCCAGGTGGAGGGACTCTCTGACAGCCGGAAGCCCAGCACGGTGGTCATCTGCTCCGCCCCTTCCTGTCGGCCGGATGCGGCGACGCCGGCGTCGTGGCGACCGTACCCGATCATCTCCGCCGTCCATGCGGACAACTGTCGTACACGCTGGACCTGATGAAGGCCGAGTTGCTCGGGCCGGGCGCGGTAGACGCGGCACAGCATTACTGCGTAGTCCCTGCCCGGCCATTCATCGGGGTCGTGTTCCCACCGGCACAGCATCGACTCCGATAAGCCTGGCGGCATCAGCCCCTCTGCCCGGTAGAGCTCTCCAATCTGGGTGACGGTGTCCGCCCTGGACCAGCCCAGGGCAAGGCGCCACGCCTCCAGTTGCGTGACCTCCGGAAGCGCCTCGCGGATTGCCGCCGCGGCCTGCTCGTTCGTGTGGCCGGTGCGCTGACACCGCATCCGGACCTGGGCGGCTTCACGCACGATGGCGGCGCGGCGCAAGCGTGTGATTGAGGCAGCCATGGCACCCCCGTACAACCGGTCCTGGAAACACTCACGGTAGCCGACCTGCCCCTCGACCGGCAGGCCGGTGTGCGCATTGCGGCTATCCGCAATGTGGGCCCTGAACAGGCGCAATGACCTCCCTCAAGGCCTGGGGCGACGCTGTCGGAGGTGGCCTCGTTCCGGGCCGCTCGTCCTCGCACCGCACACAGGAGCGAGCAGTGACGGCAGCGCGGCATCACCCTCCCCAGGGTGCGCTGCCGCGCTGTCCCGCCCGTCGTCCACCGTGTGCCGCTGACTGCTCCGGGGGTGTACGGGGACTCCCGCGGGACTCCCTCTACGCCATCGACGCAGTCGAACAGTTGAGCCGATTCTCGTGGAGCCGCAGCACATCAGGCGGCTCAGGAACTATGCGAAAAGGGGCTGCCATGTCCTACGACCAGGTGGCGCGCCGAGTTGGGGATGCGCCGCCGCTCTTACACACTGGCACGTCCAGCACTGCCGAAGTACTCGCGCGCAGTGGTTTCGCTACGCGTGCCGAGTTGGGTCAGCACTTCCTGCGCTCTGCGGACACGGCCCGGCGGCTGCTGGACTGTGCCGACCTCACCTCCGCGGTACAAGTCCTCGAAGTGGGGGCAGGGCTGGGCACGCTGTCGGCGGCCGTCGCGGATGCCGGCTGCCGGATCTGGGCCGTGGAGAGGGACGCACGGCTCGGCGGAATCCTGCAGGACCGGCTGAGGCCCTTCGGCCAGCGGGCGCGCGTCACGATCAACGACGTGCGCCGCGTCGACCTCGACGGCGGGCTGGACCAGGGAAGCGCGCTGGTGTCGATCCTGCCCTTCGACTGGGAGCTGTCCGCGGCACTGGCCTCCCACGTGTTCACCGCCACCCGCAAGGTGTCGCGCGGGGTGGTGGTCGTGCCGCGCCGCACCCTGGAGGACCGCAGCGCCCTCGGCGCCGACGACGGTCTGCTCTGGGAGGAGATCGACGGCATCTCCCGGGGTGAGTTCTGGCCGGCAGCGCCCGGAACCCTGCGGGTGGTCGCGATCCGGAGGCGTCGATGATGCCCGCCCTGGTCGTCACCAACGACTTTCACTCCGCTGTTCCCGAGGGGCGCGGCCTGCTGGCAGCGCTGCGTCAGCGACGCGTTGACGGCGCACTTGTGGTGGATGCCGGCGATTTCTTCGGCGGCAACGCCTTCCACGAGTTCTCCCAAGGACACATCGAACGAGGTCTCCTGACGGAGCTGTACGACGCGCTCGTCCCGGGCAACCACGACTTCGCCGACCTCATGCGGCTCGAGAGCCCGGAGACGTTCCCGCCGGTGGTGTGCGCCAACGTCCGCCCGCCCCAGGCCTTCGCCGGTCGCTGGGAAGGCGGCATCGTGCTGGACGCGCGGGGACAGCGCGTGGGGATCGTCGGATACCTCGGCCAGCAGGCTTTCGAAGCGATCCCGCTCCAGGAGCGGTCCGGGTTCACCTTCCACGAACCGACCGCAACGCTCCTGGCCCGCGAACGGGACCGGCTGACCGCCGCGGGTGCCGACGTCGTCATCGGTGTCAGCCACAGCGGCATCGTCCACGACATCGCCGACCAGGAGCAGGGCTGGCCCCTGCCGATCGTCGTTGCCGGACACTGCCACAGCGCCTGGTACCACTGGTCGTCCGGCGGCCGCCATGTGATCAAAGCGCCGGAAAACGGCTCCGGACTCGTCCAGATCGACGTGGCCGAACCGGACAGGACCCGGATCACCGTCGAGACCTTCCGCAGTGAATCACCCGCCCAGCCCGACGGCCTGGACCCGGTCGTGGCCGCCTACCACGCATGGGGAGCGGCGACAGTCGGACGGCTTCCCGCCGCCCTCGCCTCCTGCAAGGACGTGGCCCGCGCCGCAGCCGCACAGGCACGGAAGACCGTCGGCAGCGATGCCTTCGTCCTCAACCTGGCCACCCTTCGGTCCGGACTGCCGGTGCAGGTCACACGCCAGGCGCTGGCCGACTGCGCGCCCTTCGAAGGCGTACCGGGGTCAGGACGGCGTGGCGGGTGGTACCTGCCAGAACTTCCACGACGGCGAGGCCGGAAGGAATCCTGGTGTAGGTCTCACTGGTGTCTGTGCGGTCCTGCTCTGCTGGACCGGCCGCAACCAGGACCTGCGCAATCTGCGCAGCGAGCGGCGCCGACAGCGTCTGCGTGAGTTCGGTGCGTCCGTTCGGAAGACGTACCGCGAGCGTGCGGGGCCAGGTCTGCGGCCCGGTGTAGCCGATCACGTCGGCGTCGACAGTCTCGGCATGCCGGATTTTCTGCCATCCTCCGGTGCGGCCGGCCCGGTAGGGGGAGGTGGTGCGTTTGGCGACGATGCCTTCGATGCCCTGGTTGTGGAGGGTGTTGTACCAGGTGAGTGCGGTGTCGCGGTCGGTGGTGGCGGAGACGGCCTGGATCGGGGTGTTCGCGGGCAGTTCTGCCAGGAGGCTGAGGAGGGCTGCGCGGCGCTCGCTGTACGGGCGCGGCCGGATGTCGCCGGATGGCAGTTGCAGGGCGTCGAAGGCGATGTAGTGGGCGGGGCGTTGGACGGCCAGGCGGTGGGCGCGGGTGGGGGAGGAGGCGGCTCGGGCCTGTGCGGCGTCGAAGCTGATCCGTCCGTCCTCGGTGGTGATGACGGCCTCGCCGTCGAGGACGGTCCCGGCCGGGAGGTGGTTTCCGGCGAGGGCGAGGTCTCCCCACGTGGCGGTGACGTCGCGTCCGGAGCGGGCCTGCAGGCGGACCCCGTCGCCGGTCCGCCACATGATCATTCGGTGGCCGTCGAGTTTCATCTCGTAGCTCCAGTCCGTGCCGGGGGGCAGTTCCGGTACGGGCTGGGCCAGGGCGACGGAGGCGGGCCAGTCCACCCCTCCAGCCTGCGGCGGCCGTGGCTGCGGCGCCCGCCGGTGTTGTGGGGGAGCGGGCCGTGTCGGGGGCTCCTAAGCTGGTGGGCTCGGGGTCGTCGTGGAGGTCTGTGATGCCCCGACCGCTGTGGAGCGGCGCCATTTCCTTTGGCCTGGTGACCATTCCGGTGAAGCTGATGAGCGCCACCGAGGACCGTTCGGTCCGGTTCCACCAGGTCCATACGGAAGACCTGGGCCGGGTGCGGGTGCGCAAGTACTGCGTAGAGAATGCCTTACTGCTCACGCTGTCTCGCCATGGTGCCTTGCCCTGCCTTCGAAAGACGTCGGCGGGTGGTCCGTCCCGTTGCAGGGACGGACCACCCGCAGTGGATGTCAGCCGTTCACGCTTTGTGTCCGGAGGCCCGTCGGGCTCGCTTCCTTGGGCAACGGATACGAATCGAACACGATGAAGCCGTCCTGGCCCTTCTTGCCTGGAAGCCTCTTCAGGACCACTCGCACCCCGTTCCCCGGAGGCATGAGCATCGCTTCTGTCGAACGCTCAACTCATGAGAAGCATTCACAGCCCGTGCCGGGGCACCGCGACCCACTGGACCGGCGGACCCCGCCCGAACCAGCAGGAATTGGCGGGGCCTGTCAGTCTGCGAGCATCACTCCTCCGGCACGAGACCGACCGCTTCAGGGAACTGCAGGGCGAGTTCACGACGTTCCGGATCCTGCTCTTCACCGGCGATGTCACACAACAGCCGAACGAGTTCCTGCCGGTCCTCTTCGGGCCTCTTGGCGAGCGCGTTGTTCAGGTTCCCGCTGACCCATTCGATGATCTTGACGGCGTCGTCGTCATCGATGATGTCCTCATCGGCAAGTTCGATGGCGTTGAGGATGTCCATCACGGCCTTCGCGAGAGAACGAGTGATACCGGCCTGTCCCTGTCCCTGCTCGTGAGGCTGATCGAGTACAGAGGCCATCTCTTCGCACAGCGCTGTGGCGAACGGCCTCCCCCTCTCCGGTACCTGTGCGGCGATCCCCCGAAAAAGCTGGACGAGTTCGCGCCGGTCCTGCTCCGGCGCCTGTCCAAGTGCCGCCTTGACAGCGGAGATCGGTTCGAGAAGATTGGCGGCGTCGGCCGGAGCGACTCCCCGGGGGTCGTCAGGGTCGACAGGGTCCGGCACGTACGACGACCGGATGGTCACATCGAGATCCATGATGGTGCCCGCGAGGATGTGGGTGAGATGGTTCATGGGGCGACGACCCTCACTCGGATGTTGGTGATGAGCTGGGAGGACAGCATCTTCCTGGCCTGACGAGCGACGGTTTCGTTCGGGACTTCCCACACTCCGGTCATCCCGTTCTGCTCCAGCGCGAGCGCCTGGTTACGTGCCTGCAGGTAACTTTTTGTGCGCCTGCTGATGTTCCACTTCCGGTCAACCATAATCTTGTTGACCCAGTCGACACCGTCGAACTTGATCTCGCTGAGCCTGGTCAGTCCCTCTTTGTAGTACTGAAGGGCAGGCGCGAGTCCCGGTCTGGATCCCAGCGCTCCGGCATCGTACTTGAGGACATCAGGGTCAGTACTGGTTCCACTCTCTTTGAGCCAGTAGACCGTTCCGTCGCAGTTGTGTGCCAGAACCGGTGTGGTTCCCACTACGACATAGAAGGTGTGGAGGTGAGAGACGGTCATGTCGTACACCGGCTTCGGTGCAAGTCCGGACCGGTCGTCAAGACTCTCGACGGCTCGGAATGCTCCGTCCTTGGTACGTAGCGGGTCACCGACGTGCAGGTCGGATGCGAGGGTCCAGCCGCGACCGTTGACGAAGAAACGGTGACCTGGAGTGGTGGACAGGAGTCCACCGCCGACCAGAGCAATGTCCACTAGATGGCGGGTGTCGTGCCGGAACGTGGCAGACACCGGCTCTGGGTGCAGGGCCCCGGTGGTGGGATCGGAGGCGAGCAGCATGTCGCCCCGCCGCACGTCCCGGATCGCCTTGTATGACCCATCTCCCGTCAAAACTCGGGTCGAGCCGGGGAAACTGTTGACACCGCACGCTATTTTGAGCTTTTCAGACTCTTTCACCATCCGCTCGACATCGGCGACCATGGCGGGGTTCACGCCGTCTACTGCCTTCAGCGCTTGGAATGCGTCCTTGACGCCGATTCCGGTACGCAAGGAGGCGTCAACCGCCTTGAGTGCGTCCGTGACGGACTTGATGATTCGTCCGCCGAAGACGGTGGATACTACGTCGAAGGTCGCCCAGCCACAATCACCCCAGGTTCCTCCGCCGCCCCCCGTGACCATGGCCTTGAGTTTTTCACCGCAGCCAATAAAATCACCGATGACGATATCCACTGGGTCGATACCCTGATTGAACTCGACCATCGAAATGGAGCGAGTCACCGTCTCACTCTGATTTTTGGCCACTTGCGTTGCGACGTGAATGGTGTTCTCTTCAGGACATCCGGCCTGTACGGCTGGGATGTTCTTCTCCGTGCACAGGTAGACGTCGACGATCACATTGAAGTGGATCGTTGCGGTTACCTTGCAGTCTCCGGTGTGGACGATGCCCCCGCAGTTGTCCTTCGTCACGTCTGTCGGATCACCGACGGTTTCGATCCTTGTGACGTAGAAGACGCTGCCGAGACCGTCGGTACCAGAGGTGATCTGCTCGTTGTACTTGCTCTTCTCGGCCCTGTCGGCCGCTTCCTGGGCTTCCTCGGCGTATTTGTCGGCGTCCTTGGCGGCCTGTTCGGCTTCGGTGGCGGCCGTGTCGGCGCGGGTGGCGGCCGCTCGGGCGTCCTTGGCGTCCTGTTCGGCCTGGGTGGCGGCGGAGCGGGCGGCGGCGGCGTCGAGTTCGGCGGCGTCGGCGCTGTCGCGGGCGTCCTTGGCGTAGCCCTCGGCGTTGCCGGCGGCCTTGTCGGCGGCCGCGGCGTCGGCGGTGGCCTGTTGGTCGTAGTCGACGGTGCGGGCCAGTGATGCGGCGGCCTTGGAGGCGGCGGTGGCGGCGTCGGCGGCGTAGCCGAGGGCGTCCTTGGAGTAGGTGCGGGCGTCGGCCGCGTACTGGGCGGCGTTGGCCGCGTGCTGGTAGGCCTCCTTGGTGTCGCCCTTTGCCTGGTCGGCGAGGTTCTTGGCGGCCTGGGCCTCGGCGGCTGCGTTCTTGGCGTGGGCGTCGGCGACGGCCTGCTGCTGGCCGGCGATCGACTTCGATGCCTGTCCGGTCAGTACGACCAGGGCGGCCGCCGAGTCCTTGTCGACGTAGGGGGAGCCGAGCTGGATGGCGTCGTTGGCCGGGTCGGCCACCTGTTCGGCCGACTTGCCGGCGTCGACGGCGGCCTGGGCGGTGACGTGGGCGTAGCCGGCGGCCTTCGCCGCGGCCACGAGGGCCTTGGCGGCCTCCGCGTTGGCGGCGTTGGCCTGGGTTTTGGCGTCCTTGGCGTGCTGTTCCGCCTCGTCGGCGAGCTTGACCGCGGCCTTGGCCTCGGCGGAGGCGTCCTGGGAGGCCTTGATGGCGTCGGCGACCGCGCTGGTGGCGGTCTTCACCGCCGCGTCGGCCTTCAGTTTGTCGGCCTGGGCTGCGTCGGCGTCGGAGCGGGCGCGCTTGGCGGCGGCCTCGGCGCGGGTGGCCGCGGCGTCCGCGTCGGCTGCCGCCTGGGTGGCGGCGTCGGCCTCGGAGCGGGCCCTGCCCGCCGCGGTCTCGGCGTCGTCGGCCGCCTTGTCCGCGTCGTTGGCGGCGGCCCGGGCGGCGGTCGCCGCGTCACCGGAGTCGAGGGAGTCGGCGTAGGCGTTCTTGGCGTCGGCCTTGGCGCGGGCCGCGTCGGCCTTCTGCTCGGCGTCCCAGGCGTCGTCCCGCAGGGACTTGGCGTGGTCCTTCGCCTTGACCGCGTCGTCGCGCCGGTCCCCGGCGGTCTTCTCGGAGGCTTCCGCCTTGTCCTTGGCGTCCTTCGCCTTCGTTGCCTGGGACTCTGCGTTCTTGCGGTGCTCGGCGGCCTCGGACCGCTTGACGGCGGCCGTCTCCTTCTCCGCCTTGGCCGTCTTCTCCTCGGCCTCCGCCGCGAGCCGCTTGGCGTGCGCGTCGGCGGCGGCCGCCCTGGCGTCGCCCTCGGCCTTCAGCGCGTCGGTGAGCCTGGCCTCCGCGGTCTCCTTGTCCTTCTTGGCGTTGTCCCGGTGCACCTTGGCCGCGTCGGCTGCGGCCTTGGCCTGCAGCTCGGCCGTCTCGGCGGCCTTCTTGCGGAACTCGGCCTTCGACTGGGCGGCCTGGGCGAGGGCGCGCTGCGCGATGGTCGCGCTGTCGCCGGCAGAGGCGCGGGTGGCGGCCTCGGCGGTCTCACCGGCCTTCTCCAGCGCCGTCAGCGCGGCGGCCGCGCCCTTGGTGACCTGGTCCTTCTGCTGCCCGACCAGCAGGCCACGGCCACGCGGCGCCCCGTTGGTGTCGGCGATGCCGTAGGCGGCCTGGACGGCCGTGTCCGAGGTGGTCGCGGCCTTCTGCGCGGCGGTCAGCTGGGTCTTCAGGACAGCGAGCTGCTTCTTCGCAGCGGCCTGCGCGGCGGCAACACCGGCCTTCGCCTTGTCGAACTGCGCCTTGTCCGGGTAGTCCAGCTGTCCGGTGCCGTTGTGGCCGGACGGCTTGATGTCGAACTGCTGCGCGGCGGTGTCGTTGCAGGTGTAGAGCTTGGCGTCGTTGCCGTTGTCGAAGGTGTGCAGGTCCAGGCACTTGCCCGTACCGACACTCTTCAGGCTGGTGGCGCCGCGCAGTTCGGACGCCCAGGTCTGCGACGTGGAGTCCTTGCACGACGAGATCTGGATATTCGTGCCGTTCGCCGTGTTGTTCCCGGCCACGTCCAGGCACTTGAGCGAGTTGACGTTCTGCAGGTGCAGCTTGTCTTCGCTGCCCAAGAGCACCCACTTCTGCGCTGCGGAGCCGTTGCAGGTGTAGACCTGGACCGGCGTGCCGTTGTCCTTCTTGCCGCCCTGGACGTCGAGGCACTTGTCCTTCGCAGCGTGCACCTCGATGACGGTGGGGCTGTCGCCCACCCAGCCCAGACCGCCCGGCATCCAGTAGTCCTGCCACCGAGTGAGATGGTCGGCGACCCAGGACTGGCCCAGCATGTCGCTCAAAGCCTTCGCACCCTTGGAAAGGGCGTTGACCGCGTCCTTGTTCGCGCCCAGGATCTGGTTGCGCTGAGCGGCCTGCGAAGTGACCTCCTGCTGCCACTCGCCGGCCGCCGTGGAGGTGATGTCGCCCAGCACGCTGTCCGGGTCGATCGGATCCCGCCAACCACACGCGGCGAAGCGGCTCTTCACGTCCTCGACAGCGATGCGGTACTCCGGCGTGCCCGGCTGCGGCGCGCTGTGCGGGAAGCCACCGGAGGACAGGAAGAGACGGGCGTCGTCCGCGCCGGCGTTCGTCGCGGGGCCCCCGTGCATCCACTGAAAGGCGCTGCGCTCGGCGAGCGCGCGATTCCACTCCGCCTGCGTCGTCCCGGTGGGATCGGGGTCCTTCCCGTAGAGGGGGTTGCCCACCTGGTCGACGGCCTTGAGGGTCTTGTCGTCGGCCCTCGGGGTGGCGTCGTCGTAGAAGTCGGAGTCGGTCTTCCAGAACCGGTCGGCGACCCAGGCGGACAGACCGGTCTGGGAGTAGAAACTTTTGTCGCCGTCGGGCGGCAAGTGGAAGTCGGTGACGGTGAATCCGCCGGGAGTCGCCAGACCGTCCAGAGGCTTCTGCCAGGCTTCCCGCTGAGCGGAAAGGGCGTCCATCTCCTTGCCCGCCGCGTCGCGGTCGTTGTTGTACGCGACGGCGAGCGGTGTCTGTTCCCAGTTCTTGCGGTCGGCCAGGACGTGGAGCTTGTCCGGCGTCTGGTTGAGGGCGTCCTGCGCGGTCGCGGCCATCGACGGGCCGCCCAGGCGCAGTACGTCGGCCATCAGGCACTGGTCCTGGCGCAGTTGCTCAGCGGCGGTGTCGTCGTACCAGGGGTAGGAGTCGGCTACCGGCTCGATGTTCGGCTTGATCGAGCCGGGCTGTACCGCGAGAGCGGCCAGAACGGTCAGCGCAGCTGCTGAGGTGACGGCGGAGGTGAGCTTTCGCGATCTTCGTGCTGTGGGCAGCCGGAACCATGGTCTGGGGTGCAAGAAGGCATCCCTTTCTGCGTTCACTGGGGGGTACGAGCCCGAGGAACGGCCGAACAGCGGAGAGCGGCGAGCTGCTTCTGAGGGGTGCTCAGGAGCACGCTGGACCAACCGCATCGATACATGTGCCGAGCCGGTATGACCGCATGGCGACGCAACCTATCCCCGTGAGCGACGGTGTTCCCCCGGTCGCTGAATGACGTGCGCGAACGCGGAACTGGTCAGGTTCCGCGTCATGCGCGGCTCCACCCTATGCAGGCATACACGGGCCCGCACAGAGGTTCGATACGCCCGTGAGGGCGCTGGCGTGAAACCTCCTGCCGCCCAACGGTCCGTGGTCGGGGTCCCGGTGGCCCGGCGGCGCATGGATTTTCTGTGTGCTTCCTGTGTCCAGGAGGTGGAGTGCGGTCCGTGTTCGTCCGGCAAAGTATGGCCGGTTTTCGACTCTGCTCAAGTGGCCTGCGTGGGGCGCCACCGCGCCCCGTCGGCTGCGAACTGCGGCCCGATACCCGTCTTAGGCTATTTGACGGTTCATCAGGACCTACTGCCTGTGGACGAATTTCCGCGTTCCTGGACCGAGCATCGTCTGCATTCGGTCGCAGCGGGGAGGCCCCGGCTCCTTCATCGCATCACACTTCGTGTGACTGAGCGGCCCGCGGGGGCGGGCGGCCGTGCGAGCCGCCCGCGCTCGGGGCCCTTGGGTTACGGGCGGACCAGGCCGTAGAAGACCGAGCTGGACAGCGGGTAGGTCTTGTCCTAGACACCGATCCGGCCGGAGCCGCCGCTGCGCATCGTGGTGAGGTCCACGGTAGTGCCGGTCGCTGCGGGCCGGGAGGCCTTCGACCCGGTACATCGGAGACGCGTCTGCCGGTCACGTATGGGTCCAAGCGGAATCTTCTTGCCCCGTGTGCCCAGCGTCTACGGGAGACCGTCATGAGTCAGGAACCGGCCGCACGCCAGCCGTTGGAGCCCGCGGCCGCCGAAGCGGTCCGCGCGTACGCCGCCCGCACCCGAGCCGATGCCGACCGGTTCGCCAGCGCGCTCGAGGACATCGCAGCCAACGGGCTGCCGGCGGTCGAGGAATGCACGCCGTGGGAGGCACTGCGCGAGGCCCACGAGGCCGGGGCGACGCGAGGGAAGGGCCGGATTTAGATCAGGGGAGTAGGTAGTTCGTCATGCCCTCCGGAAGTGGAAGGCCATGGCTGGGAAGCGGCGTCCGTTGACCTGGATTGCGAGCCCGTCCCGTCCGCCACGAGGGCGGACGGGCGGGACCGGCCTGGGGGGTCTACCAGTTGATGGTCTGGCCCTGCGGGGTGACGCTGACGGTGAACTCCTCCAGTGCTGGAGTGCCGGCCGCGTGCCAGCGGCCGAGCTGCTCCTCGGCAGGATCCCAGAGGGCGTTGGGCCCGTCCTGTCGCACGATCCAGCGGCCGTTCTTCTCATAGAGGGCAGCCCACGAGCCGGACTCGACGTCGACGAGAACGTGCTCGGTGCGCCCGTCGCGTTCCATCGTCAGGTGCTGTGCGTGGGGAGCTGCGAGCTGTACGACGAAGCGGGATGTCCAGTCGTTCAGTGCGTCGGTTCCGATGATGGCCTTGCGCTCCTTGCCCTTGCTGAGGTCGGGGAGCAGGCCCAGCGCGGGCGGCATGTGCGGGCGCGCGAGCATGAAGCTGACCTGACCGCTCAGCAGTGGCCCGGTTGCCGTGTCGTCGTCGTGGACGGTCAGGCGTGCGAGTTCCGACGAGCCGAGCCAGCCACCGATGGTCGTCAGGATCAGGCCACCGGGTCGGGTCTGCTCGATCCAGGCCGCAGGAACGGTGCGCACGCCGCAGGTAGCGATCACCCTGTCGTACGGTGCCCCTTCGGTATAGCCGAGGAGGCCGTCGCCGCTGACGAGCGTTGGGTAAAGCCCCCGTCGTCCGAGGGCTGTCCGTGCACGCGCGGCCACTTCCTCGTCGTACTCGATCGAGGTGACCCGCTGAACCTTGTCGTCTCGCGGCGGGATTCCACCGTGAGAACCAGGGACTCCTAAGACGGCTGGCTCGTGCCGATGCTCCAGTACCCCTACGACTCGTAAAGCGATGATTCGCCCGATCCGGGGCGTTCGTCTCTTGCTTGAAGCCGCCTAAAGATCGGACCCCACTGGATAATCATGGGGCCCGCCAGGATCGGAGACGATCCGCGATGTCGAAGGTGTCCAGTCGCAGAGCCTTGATGTCCTCGATCAGTTGAATCCACTGGACCTGACTCGCGGAGACGGTCTCGCCGGAGGCCTCGATGTACGCCACGGCGACGGCATATCCGTACAGCTCGTTCCGCGCAGGGAGCGGCCGCTGGAGCACGATGGTGTCCAGGAGCGCGGCGGCACGCCAGTAAGCATCGGGGTCGGACACGTCCAGGTGTGGGGTATTCACCCGGTGCCGCGCGACGGCCGCGACCAGCGCCGAGTAGTCGCGGATCTGCAGGTCCTTGCCGAGCACGCGCTCTTGGCGGTCGAGGAGCCACCGGACGTCGACGAACAGTTCCAAGATCAGGCCGCCCGGCTACTGGCGGGCGCTGCGGGGAGGCCGCCGAATGTCTTGTCGAAGGCGTCGACGAAGCCCGGACGGTCGATCGCGGCGTCGAACGCGGCGCTCGCTCGCCCCAGCAGCGCCTGGTGCTCTTCTTGCTGGGAGAGGTCGTCGAGGTAGGCGGCCAGACTCATGCCGCGGGCCTTGGCGAGAGCCGCGAGGCGATCCCTCGTGGTGGTGTTGATCCGTACGCTGGTGTCAGCCATGCACCCAGTATGCACCAGCGCATGCGTTTACGCATACATCCGCCTCTGACCTGCGCCTGCGCCCTTGCATGGCCCCTAACCCCATGAGGCTGCCGGGTGGCACATCTCCAGTCTTGACTCGAAAAGTAGGCTTTTGCCCTGCGATCCGGACCCATGATCAGCAGGGCGAGGCATCTGGCCGACCTGAGGTTCCCGCCTTGTATTGGCTATAGCGGAGCGCGGTCGGGTTGGCTGCTCGTAGCGTTCCGTTCCGTAGGACGCTGGGTTGGGTGACTCCTCCTCCGGCTGTAGCCGGGGGCTTCTCGCTATGCCGGGTTGGCGTTGCGGCGGGCCAGCCCGGCCCGTAGGACGTTGGTGGCTGCCACTGTGTCGGCGTGGGCGTGGTGGCCGCAGGCGATGCAGTGGAATTTTTCCTGTGTGGGCCGGTTCTCCTTCGCGGTGTGCCCGCATGCGGGGCAGGTGCGGGAGGTGTTGCGGGGGTCCACGGCGATCACGTCCCGTCCGGCGCTTTCAGCCTTGGCGTGCAGGATCGTCAGGAACACCCCCCATCCGGCATCGCTGATCGACGTGTTGAGCCCGGCCTTCGCGGCGGCCCCGTTGGGCAGGAACGCGCCCGGCCGGGATCGGGCTTCGGTGCCGGGGCCTTGCTCATGTTGCGGATCCTGAGGTCTTCGTGCGCGATGAAGTCATGTGCGCGCACCAAGGCGAGCGCGGTCTTGTGGGCGTGGTCGAGCCGCTGGCGACGCACCTTGCCGTGGAGCCGGGCGGCCTTCTCCACCGCGCGCTGGTGGCTGGCGGTGCGGTCCTTCGCCTTGCGGCGCGGGAACCGGGGCAGTGCCTGCTGTGCGGCTGCAAGCTTCGCGGCGGCCTTACGCCCGTGGCGAGGGTTGGGCACGAACCCGCCGTTCGAGTCGGCGAGGAAGTTCGCGATGCCCAGGTCGATCCCGACCACGCTGCTGGTCGCGGGCAGCGGCTCCGGCTGGTCCTGCTCGGCACTGAGCACCACAAACCACTTACGGCCCTCGCGCTTGACCGACACGGTCTTGACCCGGCCGGCCACGGCGCGGTGCCGGTTGACCCTGACGTGACCGACACCCTGGAAGCGGACGCGGGTAACGGGGTCGTGCGGGGTGGAGTCCCACCGGCAGCCGTCCCCATCCTTGGGGAACTCCACCGTGTCGAACCAGTTCACCCCACGGAAACGCGGATAGCCGGGCGTGTCACCGGACGTGACCCGGCGGAAGAACGCCTGCATCGCCTTGTCGAGACGGCGCAGCGTCGTCTGCTGCGAGGAGAACGACCAGCGGCCCTGACGCTCCGGGTCACATGCCCGGATGTCCTTGAGCTGCGCGGACTGCATCCCGTACCTGACGCTCG
>NZ_JBHVST010000161.1:0-16052 GCF_042885015.1 Streptomyces sp. NPDC058086
GGGGGGGGGGGGGGCCGGGGCCGCCACGTCCCCCCCCCCCGGGGGGCGGGGGCCCCCCCCCCCCCCCCCCGGTTTTAGGGGCGCGGGGAACTGCGCGCCAAGCCCCCACCGGGCCCGCGGCCAAGCGAATCCGGGTGGGCGGGGGATGCGGGGCGGAGCCCCGTCTCAGGGGCGCGGGGAACTGCGCGACCAGCCCCCACGCGCCCGCAGACGACGGACGTCGAAGGCCCCAGGGACCAGGAGGTCCCGGGGGCCTTCGTTCACCTGCGGCGGAGCCGTTACGCCTCCGGGAGGCCTTCCAGCTGGGCCTGGATGCGGGCGATGTCCTCGTCCGCCTTGGTAAGCCGCGTACGGATCTTGTCCACGACCTGGTCCGGCGCCTTGGCGAGGAACGCCTCGTTGCCGAGCTTGGCGTTCGCCTGGGCCTTCTCCTTCTCGGCGGCGGCGAGGTCCTTGGCGAGCCGCTTGCGCTCGGCCGCGACATCGATCGTGCCGGAGAGGTCGAGCGCCACCGTGGCCCCGGCGACGGGAAGCGTCGCCGTGGCCGCGAAGGCCTCGCCCTCCGGCTGCAGCCGCAGCAACTGACGGATGGCCGCCTCGTGCGGGGCGAGGGCGGTGCCGTCCAGCGTGAGGCGGGCCGGGACGCGCTGGCCGGGCTGCAGCCCCTGGTCGGCACGGAAGCGGCGGACCTCCGTGATGACCTGCTGAAGCGTCTCGATCTCACGCTCGGCGCCCGTGTCGCGGAAACCGGAGTCGGTCGGCCACTCGGCGATGACGACCGACTCACCGCCGGTCAGCGTCGTCCACAGCGTCTCGGTGACGAAGGGGACGATCGGGTGGAGGAGGCGGAGGGTGACATCGAGGACCTCGCCCAGGACACGCCCGGAGACCTTCGCCGGCTCGCCGCCCGCCATGAACGTCGTCTTGGACAGCTCGACGTACCAGTCGAAGACCTCGTCCCACGCGAAGTGGAACAGGACGTCCGAGAGCTTGGCGAACTGGAAGTCGTCGTAGAGCGCGTCGACTTCGGCGACCGTCGCGTTGAGACGGGAGAGGATCCAGCGGTCGGTCGCCGACATCGCCGAGGCGTCCGGCAGCGGGCCCTCCACCGTCGCGCCGTTCATCAGCGCGAAGCGCGTGGCGTTCCAGATCTTGTTGGCGAAGTTGCGCGAGCCCTGGACCCAGTCCTCGCCGATCGGGACGTCGACGCCGGGGTTGGCGCCGCGCGCGAGCGTGAACCGGAGCGCGTCCGAGCCGTACTTGTCCATCCAGTCCAGCGGGTTGACCGCGTTGCCGAAGGACTTCGACATCTTCTTGCCGAACTGGTCGCGGACCATGCCGTGCAGGGCGATGGTGTGGAACGGCGGGGTGCCGTCCATCGCGTACAGGCCGAACATCATCATCCGGGCGACCCAGAAGAAGAGGATGTCGTAGCCGGTGACCAGGACGGAGTTCGGATAGAACTTCGCGAGCGACTCGGTCTGTTCCGGCCAGCCGAGGGTCGAGAAGGGCCACAGGCCGGAGGAGAACCAGGTGTCGAGGACGTCGGTGTCCTGGTGCCAGCCCTCGCCGGTCGGGGCCTCGTCGTCGGGGCCGACGCAGACGACCTCACCGTTCGGGCCGTACCAGACCGGAATGCGGTGGCCCCACCACAACTGCCGCGAGATGCACCAGTCGTGGAGGTTGTCGACCCAGTCGAAGTACCGCTTCTCCATCTCCTGCGGGTGGATCTTGACCCGGCCGTCACGGACCGCGTCACCGGCGGCCTTGGCGAGCGGGCCGACCTTGACCCACCACTGCATGGACAGCCGCGGCTCGATGGTGGTCTTGCAGCGCGAGCAGTGGCCGACCGAGTGGGCGTACGGCCGCTTCTCGGCGACGATCCGGCCCTCGGCGCGCAGCGCGGCCACGATGGCGGAGCGGGCCTCCAGCCGGTCCAGGCCCTGGAACGGACCCGGGACCGTGATGACCGCGTGCTCGTCCATCACGGCGATGTTCGGCAGGTTGTGGCGCTGGCCGATCTCGAAGTCGTTCGGGTCGTGGGCCGGGGTGACCTTGACCGCGCCCGTGCCGAACTCCGGGTCGACGTGGGTGTCCGCGACGACCGGGATGAAACGCTCGGTGAGCGGGAGGCGGATGTTCTTGCCGACGAGGTGCTTGTAGCGCTCGTCGTCGGGGTGCACGGCGACGGCGGTGTCACCGAGCATGGTCTCGGCACGGGTGGTGGCGACGACGATCGTGTCGTCCCCCTCCCCGTACTTCATGGAGACCAGCTCGCCGTCGTCGTCCTGGTACTCGACCTCGATGTCCGAGATCGCCGTGAGGCAGCGCGGGCACCAGTTGATGATGCGCTCGGCGCGGTAGATCAGCTCGTCGTCGTAGAGCTTCTTGAAGATGGTCTGGACGGACTGGGACAGGCCCTCGTCCATGGTGAAGCGCTCGCGGGACCAGGCGACACCGTCGCCGAGGCGGCGCATCTGGCCGGAGATCTGTCCGCCGGACTCGGCCTTCCACTGCCAGACGCGCTCGACGAAGGCGTCCCGGCCCAGGTCGTGGCGCGACTTGCCCTCCTTGCCCAACTCCCGCTCGACGACGTTCTGCGTGGCGATGCCGGCGTGGTCCATGCCGGGCTGCCACAGCGTCTCGTAGCCCTGCATGCGCTTGCGGCGGGTGAGGGCGTCGATGAGGGTGTGCTCGAAGGCGTGCCCGAGGTGCAGGCTGCCCGTGACGTTCGGCGGCGGGATGACGACGGTGTAAGGCGGCTTGTCGCTCTTCGCGTCCGCCTCGAAGTAACCGCGTTCTACCCAGCGCTCGTACAGCGTCCCCTCTACGTCGGCCGGCGCGTACTGGGTCGGCAGTTCGGGAGTGGGCTCTGATTGCGGCTGCTGAGAGTTCTCGGTCACGGGGTCAGTTTAGAGGCGTCACCGCCCTGTCCCGAAACACGATTCTTCGTAACGGTCCGCCCCCCACTGCCGTGGCACCCCAGGGGTTACGCCAGGATGTCAGGAACACATAAGCATCTGGAGGGGAACCCAGAGATGAGCTACAACGAGCCGGGCCCGTACGGCGGGCCGCCCCAGCAGCCCGGACCGTACGGTCAGCCGGGGCAGCAGGGCCCTTACGGCCAGCCGCCGCAGGCACCCCAGCCCGGTTACGGCTACCCGCAGCAGGCTCCTCCGCAGCCCGGCTACGGCTACCCCCAGCAGGCTCCCCAGGGTGTCCCGCCGCAGACTCCCCCGTACGGTCAGCAGCCCGCGTACGGCCAGCAGCCCCCTTACGGGCAGCAGCCTCCCTACGGCCAGCAGCCCTACGGCGCCCCGCAGCCGCCCGCGCCCGGCGGCGGCAAGAAGAAGACGGCGCTCATCATCGGCTCGGTCGCGGTCGTCGCCGCGATCGCCGTGACGGCGTATCTCGTCATCGGTGGTGGCAGCGGCAGCGGTTCGGTCGCGGACGACGGCCCCCACAAGCTGACGACGCCCGCGACGGTCATCAACGGCACGTACAAGAAGTCCGACAGCTCCGGTGACACCCCCACGATGTCCGACAGCGACATCAAGGACTTCGAGAAGTGGGGCGTGAAGAACGCCAAGGACGCCGGCGCGGGCTACGTGAACGGCACGGGCCTGACCGCGAAGAACCTGTCCTTCAGCGGTGTGTACGGCACCATCGACGACCCGGAGGCGGTCGTCGACGCCATGTTCGCCAAGCTGAAGACGGAGTCCGAGAAGGACCAGAGCAAGGACAACACCAAGGGCAAGCTGCTCGGCAGCCCGCAGGAGTTCAAGCCCTCCGGCTTCAGCAACGGCATCCTGAAGTGCCAGGCGGCCGAGATCACGAACACCGAGTCGTCGACCTCGACGGCCGGCGCTCCCAAGACCGTGAAGGTGCCCCTGTGCGTCTGGGGCGACCACAGCACGGTCGCCTCCGTCACCTCGGTCGACATCGCCGCCTTCCTCACCGGCAAGAGCGGCTCGCTGGACGACGCGGCCGCCACCGCCGCCAAGCTCCGCAACGACGTCCGCGTCAAGATCTGACCGCACGCGTCAACCGCGAGCACAGCAACGGCGAAGGGGCCCCGGTCGGTTGACCGGGGCCCCTTCGTCGTACGTCCGTGCGGTGGCGGTTACGCCGTCTTCTGCTCGCCCGGGCCACGCCCGCGGGCGTCGCGCGGGATCAGCGTCGGGTTGACGTTGGACAGGACGACGTCCGCCGTGATGACGACCCTCGCCACGTCCTTCCGCGAGGGAACCTCGTACATCACCGCCTGGAGGACCTCCTCCATGATGGCGCGCAGGCCGCGCGCGCCGGTCTGGCGGAGGATCGCCTGGTCGGCGATGGCTTCCAGGGCCTCGCGCTCGAAGTCCAGCTCCACGCCGTCGAGTTCGAACAGGCGCTGGTACTGCTTCACGAGCGCGTTGCGCGGCTCCACGAGGATCTGGAGGAGCGCCGGCCGGTCGAGGTTGTGGACCGAGGTGATGACGGGCAGCCGGCCGATGAACTCGGGGATCATGCCGAACTTCACCAGGTCCTCGGGCATGACGGCCTCGAACTGGTCCTTGGACTCGAGCTCGCGCTTGGAGCGGATCGTCGCGCCGAAGCCGATGCCCTTGGCACCCGCCCTCGACTCGATGAGCTTCTCCAGGCCCGCGAAGGCACCGCCCACGATGAACAGGACGTTCGTCGTGTCGATCTGGATGAACTCCTGGTGGGGGTGCTTACGTCCGCCCTGGGGCGGAACGGAGGCCGTCGTGCCCTCCAGGATCTTGAGCAGCGCCTGCTGGACGCCCTCGCCGGACACGTCTCGCGTGATCGACGGGTTTTCGCTCTTACGGGCCACCTTGTCGATCTCGTCGATGTAGATGATGCCCGTCTCGGCCTTCTTGACGTCGTAGTCGGCCGCCTGGATGAGCTTCAGCAGGATGTTCTCGACGTCCTCGCCGACATACCCCGCCTCCGTCAGCGCCGTCGCGTCGGCGATGGCGAACGGGACGTTGAGCATGCGCGCGAGCGTCTGGGCGAGCAGAGTCTTGCCGGAGCCCGTGGGGCCCAGCAGGAGGATGTTGGACTTCGCCAACTCGATGGCGTCGTCCCGATTCTGACCGCCGCCGTTCTCACCGGCCTGGACCCGCTTGTAGTGGTTGTACACCGCGACCGAGAGGGCTTTCTTGGCCGACTCCTGGCCGACCACGTACCCCTCGAGGAACTCGTAGATCTCGCGGGGCTTCGGGAGCTCCTCCCAGCGGACCTCGCTCGTTTCCGCGAGTTCTTCTTCGATGATCTCGTTGCAGAGATCGATGCACTCGTCGCAGATGTACACACCGGGGCCTGCGATGAGCTTCTTGACCTGCTTCTGGCTCTTGCCACAGAACGAGCACTTGAGCAGATCGCCGCCGTCACCGATGCGTGCCACGGTGTGCTTCCCCTTCGCCTGGGAGACGCCTAGGTCCAGCGGCTCCTGGTGCTGCCTTATGTCCGACGGTACCTTGCCGAGCCCCCCGTTCGGGCCCCCCTTGGCACGGTTCACTTTGTCGTGAACCGCGCCAACGGGCGACAGACGAGCGGCAGACGATACAGCGATACGTCAGACGATCGCGGAACTGTTCATCTTGCGGGTGGAGATGATCTGGTCGATCAGGCCGTACGCCAGCGCGTCCTCAGCGGTGAGGATCTTGTCGCGCTCGATGTCCTCGCGGATCTTCTCGATCGGCGTGGTCGAGTGCTTGGCCAGCATGTCTTCCAGCTGCGCGCGCATCCGGAGGATCTCGTTCGCGGCGATCTCGAGGTCCGAGACCTGGCCGCGGCCGGTCTCGCTGTAGGGCTGGTGGATCAGCACGCGGGCGTTCGGAAGCGCCATGCGCTTGCCCGGCGTACCGGCGGCCAGCAGGATCGCGGCGGCCGAGGCGGCCTGACCCATGCAGACCGTCTGGATGTCGGGCTTCACGAACTGCATCGTGTCGTAAATGGCCGTGAGGGCCGTAAACGAGCCACCGGGGCTGTTGATGTAGACCGAGATGTCACGGTCGGGGTCCATCGACTCCAGGCACAGCAGCTGCGCCATGACGTCGTTGGCGGAGGCGTCGTCGATCTGCACGCCGAGGAAGATCACGCGCTCCTCGAACAGCTTCGCGTACGGGTCGTACTCACGCACGCCCTGCGAGGTGCGCTCGACGAAGCGCGGGATGACGTAGCGGGACTCCGCACGAGGACCGGTGTACTCGGCCTGCGTGCGGGCGTAGAGGCCGCTGCCGGGGAAGTCGTTCACTGTGTCTCCTGAAGAGCCTGTAAGAGCCTGGGGCGGTCGGCTGGGGGCGCTGGAGGGCCGTCTGCGCCGCTCCGGGGCACTGAGTGTGCCCGGGGAGCGACAGAGGGGCCGCGCGCCGCCCTGGGGGGCGCTGAGGGGCTTACGACGCCCCGGTGCCGCCACCGCCCGGCATACCAGCAGCGGTGGGCACGATGTCATCGATGAGGCCGTACTCCTTGGCCTCGATCGGGTCGAACCAACGGTCGCGGTCCGAGTCACGAGTGATCTGCTCGACCGTCTGACCGGTGTGGAAGGAGGTCAGCTCGGCCATCCGCTTCTTGGTGTGCAGCAGCCGCTCGGCGTGGATCTTGATGTCCGACGCGGAGCCCGCCAGGCCGGCCGAGGGCTGGTGGATCAGGATCTCGGCGTTCGGCAGGGCGAAGCGCTTGCCGGGGGTGCCCGCGCTGAGCAGGAACTGACCCATCGAGGCCGCCATGCCCATGGCGATCGTCACCACGTCGTTCTTGATGAACTGCATGGTGTCGTAGATCGCCATGCCGGCCGTGATCGATCCGCCGGGGCTGTTGATGTAGAGGTAGATGTCCTTGTCCGGGTCGGCGGCAAGGAGCAGCAGCTGCGCCGTGATCTTGTTGGCGATGTCATCGTCGACCGCCTGGCCGAGGAAGATGATCCGCTCGCCGAGCAGTCGGTTGTAGACCTGGTCGCCGAGGCCACCACCGAAGGGTTCGCCGGCAGCTGTGGGCATCAGATTCGTCACGTATCCACCTGCTCGTCTTACGACGGCGCCGGGCCGTCTCACGTCTTCTGCTGGGGGCGTGGGACCCCGGTGCGACAACCGCCCGGGGCGGCTTCGGGGACTCCCCTGCCCTCGTATTCATGGACCCTAACGCGCGGGTCCCTCCGGGGAATCCCGCAGAAGGAACTGTTCGCTGTGAGCGCATGCGCTCCGCTGGGTCGGACAGGGGGTTCGGCGGGGCTCCGCCCCGTCAGGGGCCCGGGAACGGCGCGATCCGCCCTGCCTCCCGCGCGCACAAAGCCGCGGTCGCGTCTGCCACGGGCGGTCCAACGGCGGGTGCGGCTTGTTGTGGGTTGCTCGCGCAGTTCCTCGCGCCCCCAAAAGCCGACGGGCCCCCGGGAAAAGCCGACGGGCCCCCGGGGACAAGAAGTCCCCGGGGGCCCGTCGTACAGCTGCTGAAGCGCCGTGGGCTTACGCCTCGGGCTTCTCCTCGGAAGCCTCGGCGGAGGCCTCGTCACCGTCGGTGACCTCGGCGACGACCTCGGTGGCCGACTCGGTCTCGTCCTCCTCGTCGTCGAGGTCGACGACCTCGCCGTTGGTGTCCTTGACCGTGGCGGCCTCGACGACGACCGCGAGGGCCTTGCCGCGGGCGACCTCGCCGACCAGCATCGGGACCTGGCCGCCTTCGACGACCGCCTGGGCGAACTGGTCGGGGGACATGCCGGAGGAGGCCGCACGCCGCATGAGGTGCTCGGTGAGCTCCTCCTGGTTGACGTTCAGCTTCTCCTTGTTGACGAGCTCGTCAAGGACGAACTGCGTCTTGATGCCCTTGACCGCGGCTTCCTTGGTCTCGGCGTCGAACTCCTCGACCGTCTTGCCCTGGATCTCGAGGTACTTCTCGAGGTCGAGGCCCATCTGGCCGAGCTGGTGGTGCTCCAGGTTGTGCTTGCGGGTGTTGATCTCGTCCTCGAGCAGCTTCTCGGGGACGGGCACCTCGACCAGTTCGAGCAGCTTCTCCAGGACACGCTCCTGGGCCTGCGTGGCCTGGTCGTACTGCTTCATGTTCTCGAGGCGCTTGCGGCTGTCCGCCTTGAGCTCGTCGAGGGTGTCGAACTCGGAGGCGAGCTGCGCGAAGTCGTCGTCCAGCTCGGGCAGTTCGCGCGCGGCGACCTGGGTGACCTTGACGGTGACCTCGGCCTCCTTGCCGGCCGCCGAGCCGCCCTTGAGCTCGGAGGCGAAGGTGGCCTCGCCACCGGCCTCCAGGCCCTTCACGGCCTCGTCGATGCCGTCCAGCAGCTCACCGGAGCCGATGGTGTAGGAGACGTCGGAGGCGACGCCGTCCTCCAGCACCTCTCCGTCGACCTTGGCCTCCAGGTCGATCGTGACGACGTCGCCGTCCTCGGCGGCGCGCTCGACGGGCGAGGTGGACGCGAAGCGCTCACGGAGCTCCTCGACGGCCTTCTCGACGTCCTCGTCGGCGACCTCGACTGCATCGACCTCGACCTCGATGCCGGAGTAGTCCGGGATCTCGATGGTCGGGCGGACGTCGACCTCGGCGGTGAAGTTCAGCGTTTCGCCGTCCTTCAGCTCCGTGATGTCGACCTCGGGCTGGCCGAGGACGTTCAGCTCAGCCTCGTTGACCGCTTCGGTGTAGAACTTCGGGAGCGCGTCGTTGACGGCCTCTTCGAGCACGGCGCCGCGACCGAACCGCTGGTCGATGACGCGCGCCGGGATCTTGCCCTTCCGGAAGCCCTTCACCGTGACCTGCTGGTTGATCTTCTTGTACGCCGCGTCGAGGCTGTCCTTGAGCTCCTCGAAGGGCACCTCAACAGTGAGCCGAACCCGAGTCGGGTTCAGGTTCTCCACGGCGCTCTTCACGGTTCGGTCTCCTTGTGGCTGACTTCTTGGGGGTACTGCTGCGGGGTTCTGCTGTTTGTTTCTGCCGAGATCAGGCAGAGCCTCAGCGGATTCGCGGCCCTTGAGAGACGTAACAGTGCAGACACACGGGCGCGCAACCTGCATAGTAACCGCAGGCGGTACACGCCCCAAAAGGCGATCTTGCGATCCCGGCCATCGGCCGTGGGGCGTCTGTTCTCTCGCCTGATCCGTGGCCTGACGTGTCGCCGGAACCGGCTGGTGGTCGGGGTGGCGGGATTTGAACCCACGGCCTTCCGCTCCCAAAGCGGACGCGCTACCAAGCTGCGCCACACCCCGTCGGTGCGACACGTAGGGTACATGCCCGGAGACAGCGCGGCTGCCGCATTTCACGAGCGTCCATGGAGTCGCGGAACGGGGTGTGCGGGGATGGGGTGCGACCCGCTACGATGCCTCCTGTGCCGGGGTCGCTGACCTGCGGCGCTCTCTGTGCGGGCGTAGCTCAATGGTAGAGCCCTAGTCTTCCAAACTAGCTACGCGGGTTCGATTCCCGTCGCCCGCTCCATACGGCTCAGGGCCGGGCCGGAGGATCACTCCTCCGGTCCGGCCCTGATCGTTTTCCCCGCCGGTCGGATCGCCGATCGTTTGCCGACCGGTCGGGATCGTCGATCGTTTTGCCGACAGGCCGGACCGTCGATCGATTTCCCGGTCGGTCGGATCTCGGATCGCTGATCAAGCCGGCGTGGAGAGCGCGGTCGGCCCCGGGCGCGGCCGTCGGGGTCCGCGTCCGCGAATGGGGGCGGGCAGGCGTCGGCCCGTCCCGCCCGGAGATCAGAAACTGATCGAGTTGATCGTCTGCGCTATCGAGTCGAGGAACCGTTGGATGGACGGAGCCATTCCGGTCGACGCGAGGAAGAAGCCGAAGAGCACCGCGACGATGGCGGGCCCCGCCTTGATCGATCCCCCTCGGATCAACACCACGAGGATGATCGCCAACAGCAGTACCACTGACAGCGAGATGGCCACAACTGATCACACCCTACGGTCGGTCCGCTCTCCCGGCCCGGGGGTGCAGCCCCGCACACCCCCGCCAGAACCATCGTGCCACCAACCCGGCCCCCGTATGCCGCAGGTGACACATCGTCGGTCGGGACCGCCGGGAAGCCGCCCTCCCCCACTGTCTCGGCGCGGACCAACTGCGCGGCCCCGTACGGTAATTCGACGGTGTACCCGTACGGGAAATTCAGAGGGATCGTTGCCGTGTCCACACATCCCGTTCGCAGGAATTTCGAATTGTTGCCACAGACGCGGCGAAGAAATCCCGGAGGGTACCGGGAAGATGACCCGAAGACGCCGAAGATTGGACATTTCACCAGAGTCGCCCGCGAGTGTTATGCACCAATTAGTCGTGACGAATACGGACAGAAGGGCGCCGCAACTGCCGTATGCAGTAAGGGGCACTCGTCGAATCCGGGGTACTCGAAACGTTACTCACGGACGAACTCACACGTGATAAGCAGGAATAACGCCAGGAGTTTTACGAAGACACACAGACAACGCTAGGGTGCCTCAGATGTTCCAAGCCGCCTCGTCCCCCGCAAGAGCAGCAAGGTCCTGGATCGTCTCCCCCGCTCCCTCCGCTCCCCGCGGTTCCTGGTGGGAGGGTCCGTGACGAACTCGCTCCACCCGAACGGGCCCCGTCGAACGCCGCTCCCCCCGGCAGAGCGGCCGGTGGAGGGAGTGCCGACCTCGCGCTCAGCCCCGGGCCGACCGTCCGACCGGACTTCGAAGCCGGCCGGCGCCACGGTCGCCACCGCCGCCGCCACGGCCACCCAGCCCGGCAAACCGCGTGACGCCTTCTTCGACAACGCCAAGTACCTGGCGATCGTGCTCGTGGCCATGGGCCATGCCTGGGAGCCGCTGAAGGGTCAAAGCCGCGTCCTCGAAGCCGCGTACATGGTCGTGTACGCCTTCCACATGCCAGCCTTCATCATCATCTCCGGCTACTTCTCCCGCAGTTTCGACATGCGCGCCGACCGGCTGAAGCGGCTGGTCACCGGTGTCGCCGTGCCGTACGTCGTCTTCGAAGTGGCGTACGTCCTCTTCAAGCGCTGGGCGGACGACGATCCGTCGCTGCCGGTCAGCCTGCTCGACCCCTGGTTCCTCACCTGGTTCCTGTGCGCGCTGTTCATCTGGCGGCTGACGACGCCGCTGTGGAAGCTGGTCCGCTGGCCGCTTCCGCTCGCGCTCCTCGTGGCCATGCTCGCGACCACCTCACCGTCCATCGGTGACGACCTGGATCTGCAGCGGACGCTCCAGTTCCTGCCGTTCTTCGTGCTGGGCCTGTGCATGAAGCCCGAGCACTTCCAGCTGGTGCGCCGCCGCGAGGTGCGCATCCTGTCGGTGCCGGTGTTCGCCGCCGCGCTGGTCGTGAGCTGGTGGGCGGTACCGCGGATGAACCCGGGCTGGTTCTACCACCGCGACAGTGCCCAGGAGCTGGGTGTCCCCTGGTGGGTCGGCCCCGTGATGGTGCTCGCCCTCCTCGGCTGCTCGCTGGTGCTGACCGCGTGCTTCTTCGCCTGGGTGCCGCGCCGCAGGATGTGGTTCACGGCGCTCGGCGCGGGCACGCTGTACGGCTATCTGCTGCACGGTTTCCTGGTCAAGGGCGGCGACTACTGGGGCTGGTTCGACCACAAATGGCTGCACCGGCCGCTCGGCGAGATCTTCGTGACCCTCGTCGCGGGCGTGGCCGTCACCCTGCTGTGCACGGCGCCGGTCCGGCGGGTCTTCCGCTTCGCGATGGAGCCCAGCATGGAGTGGGCGTTCAAGCGGGACGCCACGGAGCTGGCCCGCGAACGGGCCAAGACCCCGGCGTAGCCACCGTCAGCCCGGCGTAACCACCGCCGACCCGGCGTATCCACCGCCACCTCGGCGTAACTACCGCCAACCCGGCGTAGCCACCGTCAGCCCGGCGGCAGTCCCAGCATCGCCCGCATCGCGGCGTACTTCTTGGTCAGCCGCGCGCGGGTGTGCTCGTCGAGGACCGCGAGCCGGGCCGGATCGGCGTTGTGCGCCAGGTCCGAGGCCTTGACCACGAGAGCTCCCGGAGTCGTACGAATGCGTTTCGCGTACGACTCCGGGGGCTCTCCCTCGCGTTTGGTCAGCGCCAGCACGATGTCCTTCGTCCGCCCGGTCAGCGCGGCCTCGCGCAGCCAGTCCTCGGAGAGCACGTCGTCCTCGACGGCGTCGTGCAGCCAGGCCGCCGCGATCTGCTCGTCGTCGCCCCCGCGCTCACGGACCCCGTCCACGACTGCCTGCAGGTGCTCGGCGTACGGCCGCCCCGCCTTGTCGGTCTGGGCGGCGTGCGCCGTACGGGCGAGGGCCTCTATTTCGGCCAGGGTCAGGAGAGTCTGCGTCACTCCTCCAGTGTCTCCCGCCACAGCGCCGCGCGGGCGGGGACGGCGACCGCCGTCAGACCGAACATGACAACCGCCCCGGCGAAGGACCCACACAAAAGGGGCGGGATGTACGGTCCGTGCCCGGGCGCGGGGAGCTGCGCGACCAGCCCCCACCGGCCCGCAGCAGGCCCGCGGCCGAACCCAGGGCCGTCGTCAGCGGGTTGCCGTGGGGCCTTCTCGGCAGATCAGGAGGAGGGCACGGTCGTCGTTGACGTCCTTGGCGACCGCCTCGATGAGGTGCCACGCGGCGCCGTGGAAACCGCCCGCGACATAACGGTCGGCCTCACCGGTGAGGCGGTCGATGCCCTCGACGATGTCACGGTCGGAGGTTTCCACCAGACCGTCCGTGAAGAGCATCAGGACGTCCCCGGGCCGCAGGGAACCCTTGACGGGGTCGAACTGGGCACCGTCGTAGACCCCGAGGAGTGGACCCTCCGCGGCCTTCTCCTCCCAGCGCCCGCTGCCCGCGCTGAGCTGAAGGCCCGGCGGGTGCCCGGCGGAGAAGAGTTCGTAGTCGCCGGAGTCCAGGTCCAGGACCAGGTGGATCGACGTGGCGAAGCCCTCGTCCCAGTCCTGGCGCAGAAGGTAGCCGTTCGCGGCGGGGAGGAAGGCGTGGGGTGGGAGCGATCCCAGGAGACCGCCGAAGGCCCCGGAGAGGAGCAGGGCGCGCGACCCCGCATCCATGCCTTTTCCGGACACATCGGTCAGGACGACTTCGATGGTTCGGCCACTGTTCGTACGTGCGGCCACGACGAAGTCCCCCGAGAACGACTGACCGCCCGCCGGGCGCAACGCCATCTCCCGGTGCCAGCCCAACGGCAGACTCGGCAGCTTGCTCTGCACCCGGATGCGTTCGCGCAGGTCGAAGAGCATGGTGCCGCCACGCCGCCAGGGCACGCCGACCCGGCTGCGGAACTGGGCGATCAGCAGGCCGAAGAAGCCGCAGGCCGCGACCACCAGAACCACGCCAGGGGTGACCCGGGAGGGACCCTCGGTGTACGGGCCCAGCTTCACGGACTCCACTATCAGCGCGGTGGCGGCGGCCGCGTACAGGCCGAGCAGGCTGGCGGGGCGCAGCAGGAGGCCGCCCGCGACGATCGGCAGGACCAGCGCGGCCGGGGAGCACCAGACCGAGTTCATCAGCGTCGTGGCCGCGATCACGGGGATGGTCAGCAGCAGACCGGCCAGTGCGATCCAGTCCGAACCGTCACCGCGGAAGTAGTCGACGGCGGATCTGCGCACGCCGATGCGAGCCCGGTGCCACTGCTTCTTCAACCGGGCCGTGAACGTCTCGGCTTCCGCGCGCCGCTCTCGTCCTGCTGCCATTAGTTCGGGACCCTATCCATCGGACCAGGTGCTTGGCACGGGAGGTCCCACTTGTCCCCCGTCCGAGCGCTCAACATCACAGTGAACGGCGCCTCCGGAGGTGAGGGAAATTCCCTCGCTCGTACCGCATTGCCCTGGTAGGCATGGCGTATGACGACTGACTTGCGGGTGCTGCGGCAGCCCGAGTGGAACACGTGGTACGACAACCTGGTCCGCGCGTTCGGGGGCGTACCGGAGTCGTCCGAGGAGCGCGAGGTGATGAACGCGCTCACAGAGTACGACCGTTTCCTGGGGATCTGGGACGGCGACCAGTGTGTGGGCACCGCGGGGGCGTTCTCCTTCCGGGTCACCGTCCCCGGCGGCACCTCCGTACCGGCCGCGGGCATCACGATGGTGAGCGTCGCGGCCACCCACCGGCGGCGCGGGCTGCTCACGTCGATGATGCGGCGGCAGCTGGACGACATCCGCTCATGGGGCGAACCGCTGGCCGTGCTGACCGCGTCGGAGCCGGTGATCTACGGCCGGTTCGGCTACGGCATCGCGACCCACCAGCACAACGTCGAGATCGACACGACCCGGGTACGACTGTCCGTACCGCCCGGCACCGATGACGTACGTCTGCGGTACGCCGCGCCGGCCGACGTACTCGACGCCTGCGAGGCGGTGTACGCGCGGCTGGTCCCGGGCCGGCCCGGCATGCTGGCGCGGCGGCCCGCCTGGGACCGGGCGATGCTGCTCGACCCGGAGAGCGATCGGGACGGCGCGTCGCCGTTGCAGTGCGTGGTCGCCGAGCGGGACGACGAGGTCGTGGGCTACGCCCGGTACCGGATCAAGCAGGACGGCGACCACCGCGGGGCCGGGTTCACCGTCCGCCTCGACCAACTGGAGGCGCTCGACCCGGCAGCGCACGCGGCGCTGTGGCGGTTCCTCTTCGAGATCGACCTGACGTCCACGGTGCACGCCTACGGTCGCCCCGTCGACGAGGCGTGGCAGCACATGGTGTCCGACATCCGCCGCTGCGCGGTGCGGATGCGGGACGCGTTGCACGTGCGGCTCGTGGACGTCGGCGCCGCGCTGGAGGCGCGGACGTATCAGGCGCCGGTGGACGTGGTGTTCGAGGTGGAGGACGTGTTCTGCCCGTGGAACGAGGGGCGTTGGCGGCTCACCGGAGACACCAAGGGCGCGACCTGTGTGCGTACGTCGGACGCCGCCGATCTCGCGCTTTCCGTACGGGAGTTGGGGGCGGCGTATCTCGGCGGGGTGTCCCTGGCCTCGCTCGCGGCGGCGGGGCGGGTGCGGGAGCTGCGGCGGGGCGCGCTCGCGGAGGCCTCGGTGGGCTTCTCGTCGGCGGTCGCGCCCTGGTTGCCGCACGGGTTCTAGGTCCTGTCGTTGACGACAGGACCTAGAACCCCGGGGGGCCGAACCCGGTTCAGCGGTTCTGGCAGGTCGGGCACCAGAAGAGGTTGCGGGCGGCGAGATCGGCGGTGCGGATCTCGCCGCCACAGATGTGGCAGGGCAGGTTGGCCCTGCGGTACACGTACACCTCGCCGCCGTGGTCGTCCACGCGCGGTGGGCGGCCCATGGCCTCCGGGGTGTGTTCCGGGCGGACGGTGTCGATGCGGTTGTTGCGGACGCCCTCGCGCATGAGTGCCACCAGGTCCGTCCAGATCGCGTCCCACTGCGTCGGGGTGATGTCCTTCCCCGTGCGGTACGGATCGATGCCGTGCCGGAAGAGGACTTCTGCGCGGTAGACGTTCCCGACGCCCGCGATGATCTTCTGGTCCATGAGGAGCGCGGCGATCGTCGTACGGCTGCGGGAGACGCGGCGGTACGCCGCCGACGGGTCCGCGTCGGCGCGGAGGGGGTCCGGGCCGAGGCGGGCGTGTATCGCCTGCTTCTCGTCGTCCGTGATCAGGGCGCAGGTGGTGGGGCCGCGGAGGTCGACGTACGACGTGGCGTTCGCGAGGCGGAGGCGGACCGTGTCGGTGGGGGGCGGGGCGGGGGCGTCGCCGAAGTTCACCTTGCCGAAGAGGCCGAGGTGGATGTGGATCCAGTCGGCGGCGCGGAAGGCGAGGAAGAGGTGTTTGCCGTGGGCGTCGGCGTGTTCGAGGGGGGTGCCGTCGAGGAGGGCGGCGGCGTCGGTGAACTTGCCCTGGGGGCTGGTGACGCGGGTGGGCCCGCCCGCGAACCTGGCCTCGTAGTCCTCGGCCAGCCGGTGAATCGTGTGCCCCTCGGGCACGGCGTCCTCCTCGTGCAGCGGTGTCTTCCACGGCGCGGACGGCTCGGGGGGTGTCTCGCCCCCGCCGCCCCTACCCTCCCCCAAGCTCTCGGCTTCGCTCGAGCAGGGGGGACCCCCATCATCCCCACTTGGGGGCTCCGCCCCTTCAACCCCACC